>JBCCMW010000009.1:0-28182 GCA_039026175.1 Pseudomonadota bacterium | reverse complement strand
GGAACAGCTTGATCAGCACCCGCTCGCGCCAGTCGATCGACGAGGCGAGGAACGTCTCGATCACCGCCGGTGTGTGCGCGAAGTTAAAGTTGTCCGGCCGCGGGTCGTTGTTGAAACCCGAGTAGCTGGAGATGATCACCCCGCAGGCCTTCCACACGCTCTCGAGCCCCAGGTTGTCGTACACGCCGCCGTCGGTCAGCACGGGGCGACGGCGCAGCATCGGATCGTCGAACTTGCCCTTGGTGAACCTGGTCTTGGTCACCTTGGATCGCGGCAGGTCCAGCCGCAGCGGCGAGAGCACGGGCGGAAAACCCGACGACGCGGCCACGGCCTCGGAGAGCAGCGCGCTGTGCCCCTCGCAGCGCAGCGCCCGGCTGTCCAGCAGGTAATCGCGCGTGAAGCGGAACAGATAGCCGGTCTGCAGGTTCGTCGCGTTGAAGACGAACAGCGGCTGCTCGACCAGGTCCTTGAGCTTGAGCCCCCCGAACATCCAGTGGTCGTAGAGCTTGGCGAGCTCGTTGCCCGCGCTCTTCCACGGCACCAGGCCCAGGAAACCGCCCTTGACGTCCAGCGTTTTGGACGTGAGGCGCAGCACCGGCTGCACCAGCGCCTGGTGGATCGCGTCGTCGCTGGCCACGCTGCCCGGGCCGCCGAGGCCCAGCTTGGCCCAGTTCATCGCCAGGATGCCGGCCGTGATCGAGCCGCCCGAGACCGAGGAGACCCGCGCCAGCCGCGACAGGACGCCCAGCTCGTTCAGCCGCAGGATGGCGCCGGTGTGGAACAGCGTGGCGCGGTATCCGCCGCCCGACAGGGTGAGCGCGACGGCCTTGGGATCGAAGTTGCCGCTGTCGCTGGATTGGAAGAAGCCGCGCTCGGACGAGGCTTCGGCGGTCCACTGGCTCATCGGTCTCGCTCCTGGCGCGGCGCTCAGTCGTAGGGGATGTCGAGCTGGATGAAGGTGTCGGTCACGGTCACGGCGTCCGCGAAACGGTCCCACGCGGTCGGGTCGCGCAGGGTCCCGGGCCGCTCGGGCAGGCCAACGTCGGTCTGCAGCACGCGCCCGTCGGCCTTGGCCCGCAGCGCCTCGCGGATCGCCTCCAGCGGGTGGCGCCAGGGATAGGGGCGGCGCGCGCGGGCCCAGGTCTCGTTGGCCGGGATCATCGCGGCAAAGGCGCCGGGCGTCCCGGGCGCGCGGGCCATCCACGACAGGTTGGCGTGGTCGTCGTCGGGCGTGCCTTTGAGCGTGGCGTTGTGGCTGCCGTGGTGGCCCACCTTGTAGAGCACCGTGCGCGCCAGCAGATCGCGGGCCGTGACGGTCCCCTCGGCCGTGTCCCAGGCGAGATCGGCCCACGAGATCCACGAGCCGCGCTGCGCATCGCCGGTGAAGACCAGCACCTTGCCCCCGCGCTCGTTGCCCCCGCGCTCGCGCGTACCGTTGCCCGGACCCTCGGCGCAGCCCTCGCCCGACGCAGGGTCCGGCAGCTCGATGGCCAGCACCAGGCTGGTGTTGTTGACCTCGTGGTTCAGGCGCATGGCCATGGGGCCGGCCTCGTCCAACCAGTCGGTGTCGATCTGGCGCCAGCCCACCGGCCCGTCGGCCTCGTGCGCGCCCACCCTGTTGGCCATGGCGCCAGCAGGGGCGCGGCGGTGCGGGTCGCGGCGCTCGGCAAGACCGATGGCAGGGTCGGGCGAGCCGTAGTGTTCGGCCAGAAAGGCGCCGACGCGGGCATGCGCGCCCTCGCTTACGCCGTCGCGGTCGCCATCGCCATCGCCGTCGCCGTCGTCCGCAGCCGGGCCGAGGGCGGCGAAGGGTACGCCATGGCGCAGCGAGAACGGCCGCTCGTGCGGCTCACCCTCGCCATGGGCGGCAAAGCGCAGCCGCGCCGCGGACACCAGGCCCTGGCTGGGCGCGTCCATCCCGAAACGGCGCAGCTTGAACTCCTCGCCCTTGCGCGGATCGAGCGAGAGCAGCAGCTCGGCGTCGCGCGGCGGGCCCAGGGCGAACACGCGCACGCCGGGCACGCCGGGCAGCGCATAGGGCCCGCCCTCGGGCGCCATGAACGTCGGCACGCCAGGCACCTTGTCGCGCATCGCCTTCATCGCGCGCTTGTTCTTGAGACCGCTGATGGCGAAGGCCAGCGCCGCCTGGGGCGAGAGCGTGGCATCCTTGGCGCGCGCCGCGGCGGCCCGTGCCTTGAGCAGACGGAAAGTGGCGCCCGGCGACGGCATGGCGGCATCTTCGTGGTCCGCATCGGCGTCCACGTCCTCGCCGGTCTCGAACGCCAGCAGCGCCTCAACCTCGCGGGCGACGGTGCCCGCCGCCAGGCCCGGGGCATCGCCGGCCGCCGCGCCCAGGGCATCGCCCGCCGCCGCCAGCGCCAACAGCGTGTCGCCGAAACGGGTTCGCAACGCCTCGGCATCCGCGTCGTGCTCGTCCTCGGTCCAGGCCAGCCACAGCGCATCGATGTCCAGCGCGTCGAAGCAGGGCGCGGTGTCGCTCTGGCGCCGACCCACCTGCCGCTCGGCCAGAAACCCGTTAACGTGGTCCTCGTGCTCGTGCGTGATCGCCAGCACGTCGAGCCGGCCGCCGGTGGCCGCGGCGATGTCGGCGATGACGTCCTGCAGGGTGACGGCGGGGTCGACGTTGCTCTTCGCCTTCATCCCGCAGTCGATCATCAGATAGGCGGGCGGGCCCACGGGCCGCGGGAAGGCAAGCAGAAAGCAGTCGCCGTGCCCCTGGCGGTACATCCGGACCGACACCGTCCGCGGCGGCGGGATCAGCGGCGCGGCCTCTGCCTCGGTGCTGGCGTCCGCGTTCGCCCCATCCTGGGCGCCCCTGGTCGGTCCGGGCTTGGCGCGCTTCTTGCGCGAGCCCCCGCCACCCGTCGGCCCACCGCCCGTGGGCCCACCACCCTTCGGCCCGCCACCCTTCGGCCCATCCCGCACGGCACGGCCCCCCATCAGCGTGCGCCCCGGCAGCCGCGGTGCAGCGCGGCAAAGGCCGCGGCGCGGTCCAGGTGGCCGGGATCGTCGGCGCTGTCGGTGAAGGCGTTCAGCGGCTGGTTGCGCCGGCCTGCGAGAAAAGCCCGCAGCCGGTCCAGCTCGGCATCGTCGTCGATCGACGCCGCGGTGCGGATCACCCGCCGGATGCAATAGCTGCGCGCGTCGATCAGGAACGTACAGCCGCGGCGGAAGATAAAGTCGGCCTCCGGGATCGGATCGCCGGGGACGTACGGGGTGCGCTTCAGATCCTCGCCCCGATCCGCCGCTTTCTGGCGCTCGAGGTCCATGTACCCGCGGCGGTACTGTGTGACCTCGACCACGTACTCGCGCTCGGTCTGCCCCTGGATGCCGCGCCGCTCGGCCACACGCACGGCGTCCACGTCGATGCGGGGGCCGCGGGTGTGGGGCGAGCGGGCGATCGACCACGGCGCCTTGGGATCGATGCACAGATGCGCGGCCTCCAACAGCGCGCGGTGACGATACTCGTCGATCTCCAGCCCGTACTTGCGCCCGACCCGCTTGGCGACCGGATGGGTCTGTGTCGTCAGCAGTGCCCAGAAGAGCAGGCCATAGAAGTCCTGCACCCGCCACTGCGTGGCGCGGTCGGCGCCCAGCCCCTGTTCCAGCAGATTGCGCGCCAACAGCGCCTCGACCGAGCCGTTGACGACGCCGGCAGCGACAGCGGCGCTGGCGTCCAGCGCCTCGCGCATCTCCTCGGACTTGCGCTCGGGGTCGGCCTCCTGCAGGCGGCGATCCTTTTCCTGGTTCAACCCCTCCAGAATGCGACGGGCGTAGAGCTCGGCCTTGTCCATCAGGGGATAGAAGTAGGAGCCGCGGTGCTCGAGCCGCTTGCGCACGCTCTCGGGGTTCACCAGGGCCGCGGTGATCGCGACGCGCACCGCTTCGGTCACCTGCTCGCCGCCGTCGCGCACCGCCTGCTCCAGCGTGGGCCAGAGCAGGGTCTTGACCGAGTAGCTGCGCCGCCCCGGCGGATAGATGCCCCAGGCCAGAAACGCCTCCAGCACCGCGGTGCGATAGCCGAGCGGGTCCTGGGGATAGAGATCGTGGTCCGCCGTCAGGATCGCCCGCAGGTAGTCGCCGAACGACACGTCGGTGGGCGGGCAATAATCCAGCGCGCGGATGCACATCACCAGGATGTGCCGCGCGCTTTTGGCCGCCGCATCGGCCAGCCGGTTGACCAGATCGGGGTGCAGCGCGCCCGGCGGCAGGATCCCGGTGCCGCCCGAGGCGATGCGCATCAGATCGGCCGTGCGGGCGCGATAGATGGTGAGGAACGCGTCGAACACGGCCGAGACCAGGATCGCGCCACGGGCGTGCGGCCCCTCGGCCTGGCCCAGCGCGCGGGGATCGGGGCTGCGGCGATGCCAGCCCGTGGCATCCTCGTAGCCCAGCGCATCGCGCAGCGCCCCCGCGCCCGAGAGCGCCGAGCCGAACTCCTGCGCCAATTGCGCCATCAGCGTCTCGGCGCCGAGGTCGCCTTCGGCGCCCGCGATCTGATCGCGCAGCACCTCGGGATAGGAGAAGTGCTGGAAGATCGCGACGATGTCGGCGAACCCCTCGTGCAGTGCCAGGGTGTCGCGGTTGGTGACCTCGGCCCAGCGCGGGTGCAGCC
The DNA here is from genome assembly GCA_039026175.1 of Pseudomonadota bacterium. GTDB lineage: Bacteria > Pseudomonadota > Alphaproteobacteria > Rhodobacterales > Rhodobacteraceae > Thermohalobaculum. The sequence goes on along the minus strand of JBCCMW010000009.1, from coordinate 23,546 downwards.
CGTCCAGCAGCGCGTGCGTCGTCTCGTGCGCGATCACGTCGTGGCTGAGGCAGGTAAAGACCGTCTGTCCCGGCACCACGGCAGCACGCGCGGGCGCCGCACCGGCCTGCCCCCGCCCGGGCCGCGCGGGGCGTTGGGGCGGCGGCTCGTCCGCCTGGAAGTAGCCGAACAGCAGGGCGCATTTCTCGGGGTCGTAGAACGCGTTCGCCTGGCGCAGCGCGTGCGGATAGATCCGCAACCGGCCGATGTAGTCCTCGTGGTACTGCCCGTCCTTCTGCACCGTGCGGTGGGCCCACAGCGCGACGCGGCCCAGCGCCTTTTCGAAGGTCGCGATCGTCGTCATCGCGACGGCATAGACCATCTGCTGGTGGAACTGCGGGTCGCTCTCGTCCGGGGCAAGCCCGTCCGCCATCAGCAGCCGCGGATCGTTGAGATCGACAGGCGCATAGACCACGCCGCTGGCCGGATCGACGTCGATCACCGCCAGATACTCGCCGACGGGCCCCAGCAGGGCCGGCTCCTCGTCGCTGGCCGGCAGCGGGTCCATATGCGCCGGGATCTCGGCCGTGATGGTGGTGATCCCCGCCGTGGCGTGGCGCCGTCCGAGACTGGGATCGAAGGCGAAGATGCGGAGCCGCCGGGGCGACTGTGGCGTATGGTCCGGCATCGGGATCGGCCTCGGCATCGGCCTCTGGGCCGGGCGCCGCGCACGTCGCCCGCGATGCAACCACCGTGACGCTGCGACACCGCGTCCCGAAATAGCACTATGGTGCCGCCGCGTGCCGGGGTGGCCGGCGGGCCACGCCGCGCCGGCCACCCCGCTCAGCGGCGCAAGGGCACACCCGCCACGCTGTCGCCGCGGCGGTCGTCGCAGGGTGCCCACGTGGCGGGATCCAGGATCAGCGCGGCCATGGCGGCAACGCAGACCTCGAAAATGCGCTCGCCCTTCTCGGCACTCGCGCGGGTCGGATTGCCACGGATGCCGCTGGCGGTGGCGTGCTTGAACGGGCGCCAGCGGTAAGACGCGCGGCCGGCGCGCAGCACCTCGGGGCCCTCACCCTCGTTCAGGCTGCCAAGATCCGAGTCGTCGACCAGCTCGGGCGCGATGGCGAGCATCATCGAGGTCTCGGCCTCCTCGGCATGGCGCAGCTGGGTCTGATCCTCCAACAGCGCCGAGATCGCAGGGCCCGCCTCCTCGAAATAGGTCGAGGCGACCAGGGTGGCAGGCGAGGTGGGCGCCAGCGTCTGCACCACGTGCTTGATCGCGATCGCGTTGCCGCCGTGACTGTTCTGGATCAGCACCTTGCGGAACCCGTGCACGATCAGGCTGTCCAGCAGGTCGGCGAACAGCGCCATCATGGTGGCAGGCCGGATCGTAAAGGTGCCGCCGAATGCCATGTGATGGTCGCTGAGCCCCGTCCACAGCATCGGCGCGACGACGGTGGGCTGCGTCTCGGCCACCCGGCGCGCGGTGCGGCAGGCGACCTCCATCCCCAGGCGGCTGTCCACGTCCGTCGGCAGATGCGGGCCGTGCTGCTCGATCGAGCCGACGGGCAGGATCACCACCGCATCCCGCTCGGCCAGGCGCCGCAGGTCCTGCGCCTTGAGCCGCGACCATTTCACCTCGACCATCCTATCTCCTCTCGGCAACCGATCCGCCATCCCACAGGCCGGTACGCTGCCCAGGAGACGGGCATTGCACGGCCAGGGTGATTATCGCAGGCTCGCCGGTGGCCGGCGAAAGGGGAAAGTGCGTATTTCATGAACACTCACCTCGCCCAGGCGCCGACGGCGACCCAGGACAGCGCCCCGCCCAGCCGCGCGGCACAGCCCGAGGCCCGGCCCGTGCTGCAGGTCGAGGACCTGCAGATCACCTTCGATCTGCGCGAGCGGCGGCTGCACGCGGTCAACGGCGTCAGCTTCGAGGTGCGCCGCGGTGAACTGCTGGGCATCGTCGGCGAGAGCGGGTCGGGCAAGTCGGTCACCTTGCTCTCGCTGCTGCGGCTGCTGCCCAGCCCGCCGGCGCGGCTGGCCGGCGGCTCGGTGCGCTTCGACGGCACCGAGCTCACGACGCTGGGCGACGACGCGCTGCGCAGGCTTCGCGGCGGGCGGATCGGCTATGTGTTCCAGGACCCGATGACCTCGCTCAACCCGGTGTTCACGGTCGGCTACCAGCTCGTCGAGCCGCTGCGCATCCACAGGGGGATGAGCAAGCGCGCGGCGCGGGCCCGGGCGGCGGATCTGCTGCGCATGGTCGGCATCCCCTCGCCCGAGAGCCGGCTCGACGCCTATCCCCACCAGTTCTCGGGCGGGATGCGCCAGCGGGTGATGATCGCCATCGCGCTGGCCTGCGAGCCCGAACTGCTGATCGCCGACGAGCCGACGACGGCGCTGGACGTCACCATTCAGGCGCAAATCCTGGAGCTGGTGCGCGATCTGCGTGGCCGGCTGGGCGCGGGCGTGGTGTGGATCACCCACGATCTGGGCGTGGTCGCGGGCATCGCCGACCGGGTGATGGTGATGTACGCGGGCCAGGTGGTCGAGGAGGCGCCGGTCGACGCGCTGTTCGAGACCCCGCGCCACCCCTACACCCAGGCGCTGCTCGCGACCCTGCCGGACCATGGCAGCGCACGGCGCAGCCGCCTGGCCAGCATCAGCGGTCAGCCGCCGGTGATGAACGCGCCGCCCTCGGCCTGTCCCTTTGCGCCGCGCTGCACGCACGTGATGGATCGCTGTCTGAGCGCCAATCCGCCGCTGGCGCGCGTGGGCGAGGCGCACAGCGCCGCCTGCTGGCGCGCGTACCCGGCCGAGACCGCCCACGGGGCGACGCCGTGAACACGGTCGTGCTGCAGAAGACCGGCGCCGCCGCCCCCGTCGCCGCGGCGGAGCGCACCGCACGCCCCGACACGCTGCTCAGCGTCAGCGACCTGACCGTGCATTTCCCGATCTACGCGGGCGTGCTGCGCCGGCGCGTCGGCGTGGTGCGCGCGGTCGACGGCGTGAGCTTCGAGCTTGCGCGGGGCGAGACGCTGGGCGTGGTGGGCGAGAGCGGCTGCGGCAAGTCCACCACCGCGCGCGCCGTGCTGCGCCTGCAGGAGCCGACGGGCGGCCGCATCGCCTTCGAGGGGCACGAGATCACGGGTCTGTCGCAGGGCAGGCTGCGCGCCATGCGCCCGCGCATGCAGATGATCTTCCAGGACCCGCAGGCGTGCCTCAACCCGCGCATGACGGTGGGCTCGATCATCGCCGAGCCGCTGATCGAGCATGGCCGCGGCGGGCTCAAGCAGCGCCGCGCGCGGGTGGCCGAGCTGCTGGATGCCGTGGGCCTCGCCGCCTCGTTCGCCGACCGTTATCCGCACGAGTTTTCGGGCGGGCAGCGCCAGCGCATCGGCATCGCGCGGGCGCTGGCGCTGGAGCCTGCGCTGGTGGTGTGCGACGAGCCGATCGCGGCGCTCGACGTCTCGATCCAGGCGCAGGTGGTCAACCTTCTGGAGGATCTGCAGACCTCGCTGGGGCTGACCTACCTGTTCATCAGCCACGATCTCGGCATGGTGCGGCACCTGTGCGACCGGGTGGCGGTGATGTACCTGGGCACGATCGTCGAGCTGGCGCCGCGCGATCAGCTCTACGACGCGCCCAAGCATCCCTACACGCAGGCGCTGCTGTCGGCGGCACCCATTCCCGACCCGCGGCGCGAGCGGGCGCGCGCGCACGTGATCCTGAAGGGCGACGTGCCGAGCCCGGCCAACCCGCCCTCGGGCTGTCGCTTCCGCACCCGCTGTCCGGTGGCGCAGGAGCGCTGCGCCGCCGAGGTGCCGGCGTTTCGCACCCTTGGGGACGGGCGCCAGGTGGCCTGCCACTTCGCCACCTGAGCGGTCGGCCACCGGGCCGCTGAGCCGCTGAGCCGTTGGGCCGCCGGGCCGCTGGGCCGCTGAGCCACTGGGCCGCTGGGCCGTTGGGTTGGGGGCGTCAAGCGTCGGCCCCAGCCGGCGCGGCCGCGCCGCCGATGTCGGGCGCCGTCGCGACGGTGGCCGCGACCCGCCACCGGTCGAGCGCGCGCTGCTGGCGGGCCCGCCGGGCCGCGGCTGCCTTGCGCGCCGCGGCTGCGGCGGCCCGGTCGGCCATCCGCAGCGCCGCCACGTCGTGGCGCAAGGCGATCGCCGCCAGCACCGGATGGTCCCAGATCGTGCCGTCCGCGGGTGCCGAGAGCGGCGCGAGGTCCAGCGGGAAGGCGTTGATCAGCGCGTCCTCGTCGATCTCGGCCGGCTGCCAGTGGCGGTCGACCGCATCCATCACGGCGGACCAGTCGGTGGGCTGGGCCCGCGGCTGGCGCCAGACCGGCAACAGCCGCCGCCCCACGCCGGTGTAGAGATCCACCATGCGCAGATCGAGCGGCGCGTCGGCGGCCAGCGCCAGCCGATCCAGCCCGGCACGCCCCTGACCGTCCGGCGGGAAACAGAGACAGGGGATGCCGTAACTCTCGGCAAACACCATGCCGTGCAGGCTGGTCGAGACGATGCGTCTGCAGGCCAGGATCTCGTCGAGCTTGGCGCGCATGCCGGCCAGCGACACGGGCGCCACGGTGTTGATCAGCCGCACGCTGTCCGACAGCGCGTCCGGCACGGTATAGCGCCGGTGCCGCCGGTCGGGCCGGCAGGCCACCTCGCGGTCGGCCAGGTCCGAGAGATGGACGATCACCCCCAATTCATAGCGCTTTTCGATCTGCGGACGGTAGAACCGGGGCAGCAGCCACACCGGATCGCCATAGGGCGCCGCGCCGACCCGGCCGCCGCCGAGCAGCGCCGCCGATATCGGGCCCCGCGTGGCAGTCACCGTGCCGGCCATCGCCGGGTCGGGCGTGAACGGGCGGCCACCGCCGCGCCGCGGCTCGACCCGGCTGGAGCAGCCCGTGCCCCAGAACCAGACCGCGCCGCGCGCGAAGTTCTGCCCGATGGTGCCGACGGCGGCGAGCCGCGGGTTGTCCGAGCGAAACGGCACCCGCGTCACCGGCTTGCCCGCCATCAGCGCGATCATCACGGCGCTGAGCGCATCGCCCAGGTTCACATAGTTCTGCGCGCTGGTCGCCCCGGCCCAGGACAGCGGCACGCTGCCGGTGTCGCGGGCGATGCGCGCAATCTCGCTGACCATGGCCCCTCCGCCCCGGCCACCCGCGCGGCGGCTTGGCGGTACTCTGCCCCGGCAATGGTAAGCAAACGACCAAGACTGCCGGCGCGTCGCGCGCCCCTGCGCCTTCTGTCCCGACCGTCAGCGCCCCCGCAGCCGCGGGTCCAGCGCATCGCGCAGCCCGTCGCCCATGAAGTTGATCGACAGCACCGTCAGCGAGATCGCCAGCCCCGGCCAGATCACCCGCGCGGGCGTCAGCTGCATGAAATCCTTGCCGTCGAACAACAGCCGCCCCCAGGTCGGGAAGTCCGGCGGAAAGCCGAGCCCGAGGAAGGACAGCGCGCTCTCGGTGATGATCGCGTTGGCGACCCCGATGGTCGCAGACACCATGATCGGCGACAGCACGTTGGGCATGATGTGGCGCGTGATGATCCGGTGCCCCCGGGTGCCGATGCTGCGCGCGGCCAGCACGAATTCGCGTTCGCGCAGGCCCAGCACGTCGCCGCGCACGATCCGCGCGGTCTGCATCCACGAGGTGATGCCGATCACGAAGACGATCAGCAGGAACACCCCGGCCTCGGGTCCGAAGGTGGCGCGCAGCGTGTCGCGGAACAGCAGGATGATGACCAGCAGCAGCGGCAGCAGCGGCAGCGCCAGGAACAGGTCCGTGAGCCGCATCAGCGGCCCGTCCATGCGCCGGAAATAGCCCGCGAGCACCCCCACCAGGGTGCCGAGCAGCAGCGACAGCAGCATCGCCGCGATCCCCACGGCGATCGAGACCTGCCCGCCGGCCATCACCTGGGCCAGCATATCGCGGCCCAGATTGTCGGTGCCGAACGGGTGGTCCCAGGTCATGCCCTGGTTGCGGATGCGCGGATCCAGCCGGCCGGGGTCGACGGTGTGGATGAACGGACCCAGAAAACACAGCACGGTGATCGAGACGAACACCACGGTGCCCGCCATCGCGCCGCGGTGCAGCAGGTACTGGCGCAGCACATCGCCCCAGAGCGAGCGGTTGCGGCTCTTCTCGACGCTGGAAGCGGCACTGGGAGCGGCACTGCGAGCGGGGGCGGCGGCTGCAGCGGTGTCCGAGCGCCCTTCGGCCGGGGCGCCGGGGCCGGCCGTGGCGTCAGTCATAGCGGATCCTCGGGTCCAGCATGCCGTACAGCAGATCGGCCAGCAGGTTGAACATGACGATCAGCACCGCGAACAGGAACGTGATGGTCTGCACCGTGGGGATGTCGGAACCCTGGATGCTGCGGATCAGCAGATTGCCCAGACCGTTCACCAGGAACACCTGCTCGGTGATGATCGCGCCGCCAAAGACCGTGGGGGCGCCGAGGGCGATCACGGTCACGACCGGGATCATGCTGTTGCGCAGCACATGGACCAGCAGCACCCATTTCTCGCGCACGCCCTTGGCCCGCGCGGTGCGCACATAGTCCTGGTTGAGGTTGTCCAGCACGCTGGCGCGCATAAAGCGGCTGATCTGCGAGGCGTTGAACAACGCCAGCACCGTGGTGGGCATGATCATCTGTCTGACCTGCAACCAGAAGCTTTCGAGATCCGTAACCTCGAGCGTGGTGTCATAGACCGACGGCAGCCACTCCAGGTTCACGGCGAAGACGATGATCAGCACGAGCCCGGTAAAGAACGTGGGCACCGAAAAGCCGGCCATCGAAAACAGCGTGCCGAGCTGGTCGAACCAGGAATACTGCTTGTAGGCCGAGATCACGCCGATCGGGATCGCGATCAGCACGCCGATCACATAGCTCATCCCCACCACCCACAGCGTGGGCGGCAGCGACTGTGCGATCAGATCCATCACCGGCGAGCGCGACGACCAGGACAGGATGCGCTGACGCTCGCCGTCGCCGAACGAGTAGCCGGTGAACTGCTCCAGCAAGTACATCGGCTCGTGGATAAAGAAGGTCTCGCACCACTTGAGATAGCGGATGAGGAACGGCTCGCCGAGACCGAGGCTCTCGCGGATCTTCTCGCGCACTTCGGGCGGGATCGTCAGAGGCAGCTGCGCCGTCGGGTCGGACGGCGCCAGATCGAGAATCCCGAAGATCACGAAGCTGATGAACAGCAGCGTGGGGATCGCGACGAGCAGGCGGCGGATCGCGAAGTTGAGCATCGGCTGGCGGTCCCGGGCGCTGGCTGGAGACGCGGTGGCCGGCGCCGATGCGGCACCGAGCGGGCCCGCCGCCGGCACAAAGCCGGCCGCGGGGCCGCGCGATCCTGTCTCGACGCCGGTCGCCGGACCGGGCCGGGGCACGGCGTCAAACGGCCACGCGGATCCCGGCCCGGCGGCGCCGGCAAGGGGGCCCGGCCCATGCACGATGGGCCGGGCAGGACGTCAGCGGGTCATCGGCGGGCGGCGATCACCCGTCGATGCGGAACCAGTCGGCGACGTTCCACAGCTCGCTGTCCCAGTCGTTGATCTTGACGCCGCCCAGCGTGTTGGCGTGGGCCGAGGCGCCGCCGCGGTGGATCAGCGGGATGATCGAATACGACTGCATCAGCATGTCGTTCAGCTCTTTGGCGATGCGCTGACGCTCGGACAGATCGGCCGTGCGCGACATCTCCTTGACCAGCGCATCGTACTCGGGGTCGCAGAAACGCATGACGTTGTTGCCCTGCCACTGCGACTGCGGCCGCGGCATGTCCGAGCAGATCCACGACGCCATGTACGCCTCGGGGTCCACGCCCGAGAAGTTGTTCGTGTACATCTCGATGTCGGCGTAGAACTTCTGGAACGTGTCCGGGCTGGCCGGGTCGCCGCCGAAGAACACGCTGGCGTCCAGGTTGCGCAGCTCGGTCTCGACGCCCAGCTCGGACCACCACTGCTTGATCAGCGCCTGCGCGCCCTGGCGGACCGAGTTGGTCGAGGTCTGGTACAGCACGCGCAGCGGTGTGCCCTCGTACTCGCGGATGCCGTCGCCGTCGGTGTCGACGATGCCGTTCTCGTCGAGCAGCGCGATGGCGCCCGGGATGTCCTGCACCATGCAGGCGTCGTTGGCGGTCGAGGCATAGGCCGCCGGTGCCGGCAGCACGTTGCAGGTCACCTTGCCGGCCTTGCCATAGCCCACGTCGACCAGCAGCTGACGGTCAATCGCCATCGACAGCGCCTGGCCGATCACCGGGTTGGTCAGGAACGGGTGCGGACCGCCCTCGACGGTCGAGCGCTTGTCGCCCAGCGCCGGATCGGGGTTGGTCATGTTCAGGTGCAGACGCTCGACCGACGTCGCGAAGGCGACGACCACCTTGCCCTTACCCGAGGCCTCCATCTGGGCCAGGATCTCGGGCTCGATCTGCAGGTTCCAGGCATAGTCGAACTCGCCCGTCTCGAGCACCGAGCGCGCGGCCGACGCGGCATCGCCGCCGCCCTTGAACAGGATCGTCTTGAACGCCGGCTTGTCGGGCATGCGATAGTTTTCGTTGGCCTCGAACAGCACCACGTCGTTCGGCTTGAACTCGGTCACCGTGAACGGGCCGGTGCCGATGGGGCCGAAATTCTCGGTCGTGCACTCGGGCGCCTTGGCACCGAGGCAGTCCGCGAACTGCGCCTTCTGGATGATCGGGCTCTCCGAGCCGACGAAGGCCGTGTAGGGGAACGGTTTGGCTTCCGTGAAGGTGATCTTGATGGTCCGATCGTCGACGGCTTCGACGTTCTCCACACCCTCGAAGTACGAAGCCTGGGCGCAGCCGCCCTCGGGGTGGGTGCAGTACTGCCAGGTGAAGACCGCGTCCTCGGCCGTCAGCGGCGTCCCGTCCGACCACAGGATGCCCTCGGACAGCGTCCAGGTGATCGAGGTCAGGTCCTCGGCGATGCCGCCGTTCTCGACCGTCGGAATCTCGTCGACCAGCAGCGGATAGAACGCGCCGGTGTCGTCGAAGCGCACGAGCGGTTCGATGACCAGCGAGGAGCTCTCCACCTCCTTGGTGCCGCCCGAAAGATAGGGGTTCAGGGTCGAGGGGGCCTGCCAGTAAATGATGTTGAGCTGGCCGTCCGAGCCACGCTCGGCCATCGCCGGGCTGACGCCGGCAGCGCCGAGCGCGACGAGCGCGGTCGCCGAGAGAAGATGTGTGCGTCGAAGCATGGTGGGGATCCCTGTCGTTGCTCTTGCTGTCTTTTTTCGTGCCACTGCACGCCGCCGGCCGCAGGTCAGGCCAACGCCATGCCCAACCTGTCAGCGCCCGCGCGCTGGCAGAAGTAAAAAAGTGGCAAAGACACGATTTTTCCAAGCCCCCGCCACAGGTTTGGGCAGCGTGGAAAGCCGCCTCGACCCGTGTTCGCCGGGGTGACGTCGCGCCATGCGCAGGCCGGCCCCACCCCGCGGGCAACCGCGCGGGTCGCTGAGTACGCTGCCGTCGCCGCGCGCGACGACGCCCCCCATCGCCCGTCGCTGCACGCCCCGATCCGATCCGATCTCGGGATCCAGGGCAGAGAAACTGCCCCGCCCTCACAGTGCAGCATCCCCCGCCCCTCGGGCGCCGCACAGCTGGCCTGCCCGCGTTCCCGCGGCTGACGCCGGCACGCGAGGCCGTTCGGGCTCGGTGATTTATGCACGCCACAGCGGGGCCTTTGTGATCAACAGCTTAGAGCGTGCATAAGTCGCGTGCATAATTTACCATACACTTTCTGCCAAAAATGGTGCCGTGGTTACGCAGGTAGTTCCTATGCTATCGCGTTAGCTATGGCAGTGTTCTCGAACCTTGACGGACTCGTCGATGTCACCGCGATCTCGCTCGGCGCGGTACTTGGCTCTCTCATCGGGTCTTTAATCACTCTGGCTATACGCCGTTGGCTGACAAAGCTTGATGCAGCTGAAGCCCGCGAGGCCAGCAAGAAGGAATTTGCGCTTAGCCTACATGTCCGCTTCAACTCCGCTGAAGTGCTGAAAGCGCGAGCTGAAGCGGAGAAGCTTATGGTCCGCAACACTGGCAAGCACTTGTACGATCTAAAGGCTGACAAAGATACAGACCTCGGAGCATTTTGGATGGTCGCAAGAGAGTACGAGTTTCTTGGGATAGCTATTGAAGAAGAAATAGCTGATGAGGAGATCATAGCGAAGTACTTCGGTGAAATATTTTCATACTGGAACCTGCACTTTAGAACGGCATATGCCGGAACCGGATTTTCAATTTTGCAACGGCTTGATAGTTTGGAGAAATTCTTCAAAAAGCATCATACAGCCGAAACTCTTGAAAAATTTCGTCGAAGCTCGATAGGCGAGATAAATCGGCTACGCGGTGAAGCTGACCTCCCAGAATTTGACTTCGACAAAGCATAAGGGCACGGTCAGTGTCCGTGCATAATTCTTGAGTTCTGCAACAGTCGTCGCCGTTTGGGCGGCGGGCGGTCGGTGCGGCGCCCACGGCGCTGGTCGAAAGACCGACCTATGCGTTGCTTCGTCGCGTGCACGGGTCGCGGGCACGGGTCGCGGGCACGGGACGGGACCGGTGGTGGCCGGCGGTCAGAAGCCGATGGCCTGGCCGTCCTTGCGGGGGTCGCTGCCGGCCGCGTAGCCGCCGCCGGGCAGACGGTGGATTAGCTGCGCGCCACCGAAGCCGAAGGCCGCGTCGGGCGGCTCGAGGTTCAGCCGGTGTCCGAGCGCGGCGAGCGCCTCCAGCGTGGGACCCGGGATCGTGGTCTCGCAGGCCAGACCCACGCCCTCGGTCACCCGCCAGCGGGGCGCATCGGCGGCCGCCTGCACGTCCTGGCCCCAGAGCTGGGTGCGCAGCACCATCTGCAGGTGTCCCTGGGCCTGCATCGGCCCGCCCATCACGCCGAACGCCATCGCCGGTGCGCCGCCGCGCATCAGAAATCCCGGGATGATGGTGTGGAACGGGCGCTTGCGCGGGCCGACGCGGTTGGGGTGGCCTGGCGTCGTCTCGAAACCGGCCCCGCGGTTCTGCAGGTGGATGCCGGTGCCGGGGACCACGACGCCCGACCCGAACCCCGAATAGTTGGACTGGATGAACGACACCATCATCCCCTGGGCGTCGGCGGTGGCGAGGTACACGGTGCCACCGCGCCGGGGCGCACCCGCGCCGCGATCCTGGGCGCGGGCGGGGTCGATCTCGGCGGCGCGGGCGGCCAGATAGGCGGGGTCCAGCAACGCGGCGGTCTCGACCCCGCCGGCCCCGCCCATCGCCGCGGGATCGGCGACATAGGCGTAGGCGTCGGCCAGGGCCAGGCGCAGCGCCTCGGCCATCAGGTGGATCGCCGCCGGCTCGTCGGGCGCCATGTCGCGGATCGGCGTGTGCGCCAGGATGCCCAGCGCCATGCACGCGGCGATGCCCTGCCCGTTGGGCGGGATCTCGTGCAGCTCGGCCCCGTCGAAGCCGCCGTGCAGCGTGCCGCACCAGTCGGGCGCCTCGGCGGCCAGATCCTCGGCCGTCAGCGCCGCGCCATGCCGGGCGGCCCAGTCGGCGATCTTGGCGGCCAGCGCGCCGCGATAGAACGCCTCGCCCCGCGTCTCGGCAATCGCGGCCAGCGTGGCAGCGGTGTCGGGGCAGGCAAAGCGCTCGCCCGCCGCGGGTGCCCGACCGCCGGGCATGAAATGGTCGGCAAAGCCGGGCTGGTCGGCCAACAGCGCGGCCCCCCGCGCCCACAGCGTGGCGATCACGGGCGAGACCGGGAAACCCCGTTCGGCCAGCCGTATCGCGGGCTGGAACAGATCGACGAAGGGCAGCGTGCCGAACCGCTCGGACAGCGCGACCCAGGCACCCACGGCCCCGGGCACGGTCACGCTGTCCCACCCCCGCTCGGGCATGCGCGCGCCAAAACGCGCGGGCGCCCAGGCGGCGGGCGCACGACCCGAGGCGTTCAGCCCGTGCAGCGCCGCACCGTCCCAGACGATGGCGAAGGCGTCCGAGCCGATGCCGTTGCCCGTGGGCTCGACCACCGTCAGCGCGATCGCGCTGGCCAGGGCGGCATCCACTGCGTTGCCGCCCCGGTGCAGCATCTCGATCCCCGCGGCGGCAGCCAGCGGCTGCGAGGTGGCGACGATGTTGTCGGCCAGCACCGCCGAGCGGCGCGACGGATAGGGCGATGTCGGCGGGAACTGCACGGCGCGTCTCCTCGGCGGATGCAGGCCCCGCGGGAGCGGGCGCTGCGGCGCCTGCGGCCGCACGCGGAGCGCAGGACCCCGTCTCTCTAGCGCACGGTGGTGCCGGATTGGTCCTCGGATCACAGTCTTTCGTTCATCATTGACGCGCTGATCTTCGGAACTTCTGGTTTCGCGGCGCGCATTGGGGAAAACTGGATGAGTGACGCGGGCAACGTCGAGGGTTGGTCGGTGGCTATGCTTGATGTCCCCGAGTGGGTGGGCAGGCACGTCGACGGTACGGCCGGGGGGCTGAAGGCCGACCGCGTCCGCGACATCCTGCGCCGCGCGATCCTGTTCCGGGTGCTCAGCCCCGGCGAACAGCTTGCCGAACAGGCGCTGGCCAATGAACTGGGCTGCAGCCAGAGCACGGTGCGCGAGGCGCTGCTGCGACTGTCCGACGACGGTCTGGTCGAACGGCGCGGGTATCGCGGCACCTTCGTGACCGAGACGACGCTGGACGAGGCGGCCGAGATGCTGCGCGTGCGCCTGTCGATCGAGCAAACCGTGGCGCGCCGCCTGGCCGTCACGGGTCTAGGTGCCACCACGACGCGGATCGAGGCGGTGCTGCGCCAGATGGACGAGGCGCACGGCCAGGGCGACTTGGACCGCTGTTCGGTGCTGGACCGCCAGTTCCACGCCGCGCTGGCCGAAGCGGCGGGTATGGGCCTGCTCCGCCCCCTCGTCAGCCGCTGCGCCCTGCACATCCACCGCTTTACGCTGATGAACGTGACCTCGCCCGAGGATTTCTACCGCGAGGCGGGGCTGGGGGACGAGCATCGCGCGCTGCTGGCCATCCTGCTGGGCCCCGATCCCGAGGCGGCGGCGCGCGGTATCCGCCAGCATGTCGAGGTCGTGCTGGAACGCTGGGCGCCGCCGCTGCACCGCACGATGGTCGGCTGACCTGCCGGGCGCGCGCCCACCCGCCGTTTCGCCCGCCCGCCTTGCCGCCATAGCCGCTGCGCGCACGCGGCGCCGCGCCCGCCCGCGGCAAGCGCCCACAGTGGGCGATGCGGGCGGTCGGTCTAGCTCGCCCCACCGGGATGGAACAGCGGCGACGGGACCGGCGGGGATGACAGAGCACGAGCGCGCATGGCAGGTGCCGCCGGCGGAACGCGTCGGCCACGCTTTGCCCACCGAACGGAGCGGGCAGACCAGGGCCGAAGCGCCCGTCGCACCGCAGCCCTTCCCCGCCGACCCTGGCGCGCCATCCGCGCCCGCGCGGCGTGGCGGTCAGCCTGTGCCCGCCCAGCGCATCCAGGCGGAGCGTGGCGGCCCGGTCGTGTCGGCCGAGCGGGTAGGCCGCGCCGTGCCTGCGGGGCGCATCGCCCGGCTCGCGCGGCTGGGCGGCGTCGCGACCGGTGTGGCCGCCGGCGTTGCCGGTCGCGGCATCGGCCAGCTCGCCCGCGGGCACCGCCCAAGACTGCAGGACCTGGTGCTGACGCCCGGCAATCTGGCCCGCTTTGCGGACGAGCTGGGCCGCATGCGCGGCGCGGCGATGAAGATGGGCCAGCTCCTGTCGATGGACGCGGGCGATCTGCTGCCCAAGGAACTGGCCGACATCCTGGCGCGGCTGCGCGCCGACGCCGACCCGATGCCGCCCAAGCAGCTCCGCCGCGTGCTGGACGAGGCCTGGGGGACGGGCTGGCTGAAACGCTTCCGCCGCTTCGACGTCCGCCCCATCGCCGCAGCCTCGATCGGCCAGGTGCACAAGGCCGAACTCAAGGACGGCCGCCGCCTGGCCATCAAGGTGCAGTACCCGGGCGTGCGCCGCTCGATTGACAGCGACGTCTCCAACGTCGGCGCGCTGATCCGCTGGTCGGGCCTCCTGCCCCAGGGCACCGACATCGAGCCGCTGCTGGCCGAGGCGCGGCGCCAGTTGCACGAGGAGGCCGACTATGCGCGCGAGGCCGAGCAGGTGGCGGCGTTCTCGCGCCTGCTGGCCGGCGACCCGGACTTCGCCGTGCCCGCCCCCGAGCTCAGCCTGACCACCGAAAACGTGCTGGCCATGGACTTTGTGCCCGGCGGCCCGATCGAGGCACAGGCGGACGCGCCCCAGGCGGTGCGCGACCGGATCGGCCGGCTGCTGCTGGGTCTGTTGCTGCGCGAGGTGTTCGACTTCGGGCTGGTGCAGACCGATCCGAACTTCGCCAATTACCGCTACGATGCCGACAGCGCGCGGGTGGTGCTGCTGGATTTCGGCGCGGCCCGCGCCTATGCGCCCGAGCGGGTGACGCCGTTCCGCACGATGCTGCGCGGCTGCTTGACCGACGATCGCGCCGCGATGCGCGAGGCGGCCACGTCGCTGGGCTACATCGGCCCCGAGACGGCCGAGCGCCACGCCGAGCAGGTGCTGGCGCTGATCGACCTGGTCGCAAGCCGGTTTCGCACCGGCGGCGAGATCGACTTTGCGTCCGACGACACCGCCGCGCGGCTGCGCGATGCGGGCATGGCGCTGGGGGCCGACGACGGCTACGCCGACGTCCCGGCGATGGACACGCTGTACATGCAGCGCAAGGTGGCGGGGATGTACCTGCTGGTCAGCCGGCTGAAAGCCCGCGTGGATGTGCGCAGCTTGGCCGAAGCCTACCTCTGACGCCCGCGGCCCGCGCCGGGGGAGGGCCGGCATCAGGACATGTGCTGAAGCGTCTCCTCGTGCAGCGCCTCGAAGCTCTCCAGCAGGGCGCGCTGGCGCGGATTGTCGCGGTCCAGTGCGGCGCCCCCGTCGGCCGGGCGCAACAGCCAGGTCAGCATCGCCTCTAGCTGCGCGTCATAGGGCGCCGAGACCCGGTCCGGCAGTTTGCGCAGCTGCCGGATCTGCATCTCCATGCGATAGGCCTTGTCCAGAAAGTCGTAGAACACCCGCGGTTTGCCTTCGCGCTGATAGTCGACATGGCACTGCAGCAGGGCGGCCAGCGCGCTGCCTCGCGCGCGCGACGGCAGGCCGAGATAGGGCACCGGCGCCATCGCGAAATGGTCGCGCATCAGCCAGCGCAGGTCGTCCGGATTGGCCTTGAGCGCGAAGCGCACGAGAAAGCGCAAGGTGCGGATCAGCACCTCGGCCATGCGTATGTCCTCGGGCCCGATGTCAAAGGCCGGGAAGCTGGGGCTCAGCCCGTTCAGCTTGGCCTCGAGCCGGGTGCGGGCGTCAGCGAGCGCGGCGAACGACATCTCGTCGACGGTGGTCGCCTCTTTCTCGTCCATGAAGCGCAGGCTGAAATGCGCACACAGCGACGTGCCGGGCTCGGGCGCCTCCAGCGGCGTGGCGTCGGCCTCCAGCCGCTCGTCCAGCGCCGGGGCACGGAGGGGCGCAAACAGGGTTGTCTCGCCCGCCGCACCTGTACCGGATGCCGTTCTGGGGGCGAGGGGCGCCGTGCCCGTGGGCGCCGCGCCGGGCCCGCCGTGGCGCCGGTCCGCGCCCGACGGCGGGTCGCTATCGCCGTTGGCTGCCGGGGGCGCGGCCGGGGACGCGGGCTGGGACGCGGGCTGGGCTACAGTTGGGCGCGCGGTTGGGCCGGACGCGCGGCCGGGCGAAGGTGCGCCGTACTCGGGCGGCGGCGTGGCGCGCATCGGGGCCGTGCGCTCGGGGTCGACGGCTGGGTGGCCGTGCGCGTCGGCGCGGGATCCCGCCGCTCTCGCACCATGCCCCCCACCGTACCCCCCACCCTGCCCACTAGGGTGCCCGCCACCGTGAACGCCGGTGTTGGCCCTTGGGTCGGTCGGCGGACGGTGATCGGCACCGCGGCCGCCATAGCTGCCGGCGGGCGGCGAGCCGGCAGATCGGCCCCGCCCCACACCGTGATCGGCCTCGGTGGGGCGCGGGTAGCTGGCACCGCGCGGACCGCCCATCTCGCGCCCCTCGCTTAGCCAACGCGAGACGTCGTCAGGCGGAGGTGCCCCGCCGGGGCCCGTGTGCGGCCCGCCGCGATAGCCGGCGCCCGGTCCGCTGCCGTGGCCGCTGTCGTGTACGCTGCCGTGGCCGCTGCCATAGGCGCCGCTGGTGCCGCCACCGGAACCCACATTGGGGCCCACACTGGGACCCACACTGGGGCCCACACTGGGACCCACACTGGGGCCGCCCCCAAAACCTCCGCGGGTCCCGGCGGGCGTGCCCCGGGCTGTCGCAGGGTGCGAGGGCCAGCGCCTGAGCGCCACGGCCGTGTCCAGCGCACGGTCTTCGGGCACGCCCATGTCCGGGAAGAACACCCAGGGCCGGTTGTCCTGGTCCGCCGCAGGGGGCGCCGCGTGCCCGCCGCCGCCGTGCGAGGATGCCCGGGCGTCGGCGTATGGGTCGGCATAGGGATCGGGGCGCGCGGCACCGCGGTCCGGCACCGGTTCGCCAGCATAGGGGTCGGCAGCGGGATCGCCGCTGCGCGCGTCGTACCGGTCCCCGTAGCGGTCGACCTGTCGGTCGCCGTACCGGTCGCCCGGCCGATAGCCGTCGACACTCTGCTGGCCCCGGCCGTCGCTATAGCGCGTGGCCGCCCTGGGATCGGCCCTGGGATCGGCCCTGGGATCGGCCCTGGGATCGGCCCTGGGATCGGCCCTGGGATCGGGTGCTGGCGCCTGGCCCCCTGGCGGCTCCCAGATCACCTGCATGCCGTGCGGCACATAGGTTCGACGGGTCGACGGCTTGAGCTGCGACCAGTCGGCCGTGGCGAACCCGTCCTCGGTCAGCGGGCCGGCCTCGACCACCACGCGCGGGGGCGCGCTGTCGTCGAAACCCAGCGAGACGGTCGCAGGCCCGTCGCTCGACCGCTCGTCCAGCGCGATGGCAAAGCCGGGGCCGGTGCCGCGCACGCCGTCCTTCTGCCCCACGCCAAAGGTCAGCCAGCGCCCTTGCTCGGCGAACCCGGACGCCGAGAGATAGGCCGCGATGCCGCCTGCGATGGCAACGATGTCGCGCCGCTCGCCGAGACCGGCGCGCGCGCCCAGCACGACGGCGCGCTGGTTGGCGCCCTCCTCTATGCGCGCCGGCGCAAAGGGCAGCTCGCTCGCCGCCGGCAGGTCGGACAGGGCCCCGCGCGCGATACCGGGCAGCACCATCTCCAGACGGTCGCCCTCGCCCTCGTAGTTCGGATCGCCGAGGCAGCGCTGCTCTTCGGCGCCCTCCTCGGGCTCGGCCGGCGGATACAGCAGCGACGCGCAGTGCGGGATCAGCGCTGGCTCCCAACCGCCCTCGACCACCAGCGTGGCCATGTGCGCGTAGCGCCGTCCGGGTTTGCCCTGCCCGCCCTCGGACCGCGATTCCATCCGCGCGAACAGGCCGTAATGGGTGCCGCCGGCATAGACCGGGCGGTAGAGGAACACGCCGCCCGGAATGAGCCGCGCGTCGACCGAGGTGATCACGTCATAGCCGCGGATGAACTGCTTTGGCAGGCAGGCCTTGCGCAGTGCGGCGGGGAAGTCTTTGGACAGACCCGTCGTGCGATAGTCGACACCGTCTTTGATGGCGTTGTGGGCGTTATAGCCCCGCACCAGCTTGCCATAGACCTGCAGATGCAGCCGGTAGGCATCGCCCTCGGCGCCGCCCCGACCCCCTGCCATGCTGTCCTCGCCGCTCTCAATCACCGGCAGGCCTCCTCAGAGCGTTTCGCGGGCGTCCAGCACCAGCGGCCCGGTCAGCCGCCCCGTCACCGCATGGAAGAACGCCGGCGCCACGTTGAACGGGCGCCACAGGCCGGCGGCGCGGGGTTCGGACAGCGGCACGGGAAAATGATCCTTCAAATCCCGTCTATCCGGGTCGTCGTAATCGTCCGGGCGGATCGCCCGGGTCAGCAGACCTTCGCGCTCCTTCCACGGGTAGAAGTTGGCCTGACCCGTCGGATGGATAAAGCCATAGGTCGAAACCGGAAACAGCGCGACCGACAGATCGCCCCCCACCGCATCGGACTGTTGCGCCCGCTTCATCACGCCGTCCAACAAGGTGGCGTAGTTGCCCTGCTTAAGCAACTTGCGGAAACTGTCGGGGTCCAGCGCGGCGCGGTGCGCCTCGACGCCGAAGTGCACGAATTTGGCCTCGTACTTGGTAAAGCAGATCGAGATCCGCTTCAGCCGCAGATCCTCGGCCTGTTCCTGGAGCTGCAAGACGTGGCCGAGCTCGCGTAACATGTTGTGCAGCGCCGTCACGTTGAACCCGTCGGGCAGCAGCGAGATGCAGAGCAGCAGGCCCGAGGAGCGCACGGCTTCGCGCTTGTACCGGTCGTACTGGTCGTAGAGCTCGTCGTTGCGGTCGGGCGGGTCTTCGTAGCCGATGGCGCCGCCGCGGCCGTCGACCAGGGTGACTGTGCGGTGCTCGGTCGCCGGGATGCCCTTGCGCGACAATGGCGCTGGGTTGCGCCACGAGACATTCAGACCGTACTCGGTGACGCTCTCGGTGCCGGCCAGGTCGATATCACGCGCCTGCAGCATGGCCTTGCGGTGGCGGGCGAGCTGGGCGCCCAGATTGCGCGCCGTATCGGGGTCGGCGCCGGGCACGCTGGCCCACTCGATGCTGGGCGCCTCGACGCTGTGCCCGTCGCCGCCCTCTCGCAGCTCGTCCAGCCACGGCTCCACCAGCAGGGTGGCGATGATGTTGGTTTTGCCCGATTTGGACGGGCCGAACATGATCACCGTCTCGGGCTGCTCAGGCACCATCATCCCAGTTTGCCCCTCCGCGGCCCGCCGGTCCCGCCGCACCGCCCCGCGAGGGGGCGCGCACGCCGCGACCCATTAACCTTGACACCCCAAGCGCGGCGAGAAACTTCCAAAGACACGGGTGACAATCAAGCCATTTTTAACTAGATCGATCTGTGGCGAGTCTGTCTCAAGCGGTCGACGTGTTGATGATATGGACAATCACGAGAGTTCCGATAGCGAGATCTTCTTCTTTTTTTGGGACAGATCTGCTCAGGTTCTGATCATACACTTTGCTTCGCTCCTGAACTCACCGGCAATACCAGTAGGGTTAAAGGTGTATGGTCGCTTTGACAATGGCGGTTCGACACTGCTGTCGGTAGTGCCGATCAACATCAACGAGCCCGACAACTACATGACGGCCGTGGGCCTGCCGGCGTTCGACGATGCGACGATCATCGTGGACGCGATCGTACAGAACCCAGCGGCCGCTTCGGCCGAAGAGCTGCACACGCAGGTGACGCTGGAGCCCGAAGCGGCCGAGGGCGCGTTCGAGGCGCACCAACTCTGGACCATCGTGGTCGACGAGCGGGGCGATCTGGTTCTGGCGCACGAGGGCGTGGGCCAGCCGCCCCGCGGTACGTGGAAATCGCGGCGCTATTTGTCGCGGCGCTGCGGTACGGCGATCCTGCCCGCTGCAGTGCAGCGCGCCGAACTGTCGCAGACGACGCTGCGGCTGGACGTGAACGGCCCGTACGTCGACGGCGAGTATGGCCATTGGGTGAGTTGCCAACTGGAGGGCGAGCAGACCGCGATCGCGCAGATCGAGATCGACCTGCGGGTCCTGCGCGCCACCGACCACGTGGCCCCGGGTTTGGAGGCGTTCGAGCGCACCGGCGACAACGCGGTGGCGGACGAGGAGGCCGGCACGCTGGTGATCGAGCCGGGCACGCGCACCGCCCCGGCGATCTTCGTCGGCGACTATTTCGACGACCATACCGACCCGTCCGAGGACGAGGACTGGCACCCTCAACGCCTGGGCTTTCTGGACCGGCTGGTGGCGGTAACCCGGCCGACCTGTCCGCTGCGTTACTATGTCAGCCAGCAGCCCGCCCACACCGCGCCGGTGGGCGTGCTGGTGCTGGCCCACCACATCGACGACGAGTTCGCGCCCGACACCGGCCGGGTCAACGCGATGATGGCCGCCAAGTACCGCGAGCAGACCCAGTCCGACGGGGTGGACCTCTGGGGCAAGGACCAGGCGCTGGGCAAGTATCTGGGCGCGCGCGCCTCGGTCGACACGCTGGCGCCGGTCGAGTTCGCCTTTGCGCTGACGGTCGACCAGATCACCCGCGACAGCGCGACCAGCACCATGGCCAAGCGGGCGATGAACCCTCGGGTGCTGGAAGGCTATCGCCTGGCGCCGCAGCTCTACGATCTGTTCAAGGATTCCCGGATCCGCCGGATCGTGGACGAGCGCGACCTGGAGGTGCCCGAAGCCGGTCGCGACGATCCGGATGCGGTGAACGACTTTATCTTCGAGGTCGCCGCCGAGCTGATGCGCGACCGCGCAGGCCCGGTGGAAGACGACTTGGATGCCGGTTTACAGGGCGGCATGCAGGGTGGGTTCCAGGGCGGGGGGATGAGCGGCGCCCAGGCCGACGCCGCGCGCGAGGCGCGCGAGCGGATCCGCGAGACCTGGCTCGAGCGGTACCGCGAGCAGCCCTGGCAGCTCCTGGAGCTGTGGCTGTCGCGGAGCGGCCCCTACGCGATGACCTACGGCGTGATCCCGGACGGGCGCGATCTGCAGCGCACGCTGGGCCGTATGGTCGAGGACCGCAATCTGTTCGCGGCACGCGAGTATCAGCGGCTGCGCCAGGAGCTGGCATCGCTGCAGGCGACCGACGCTGCGGGCGCGCGGCTGCCCGAGGTGGTGACTTTCTCCAAACTGTCGCGTCACCTCGGCGATGCGCAGCGCGCGCGCGAGCGGCTGGAAAAGGCGCTTGCCATGGCCAGCCGCGCCGTCGGCATGGAGACGGGCGACAACCTGCTGCTGCTGGGGCAGAACTTCACGCGCATGGGCGGGGCGGCGCTGCCCTCCTCGGCCGAGATCAAGACCATCGCACGGTTCAAGACGGCGCTGGCGCGGCTGGAGCCGTTCCTGGCCGAGACCATGGGCTATCCGCTGTCGCCGGCATTCGTGGACCAGTGCGCGCGCATGTTCGCGTTCGCCGCGCGCCGCGATCTGACGCTGGTGGACGAGATTTTGCGCGTCCATCCTGACCTCGAACAGGTGCTCGACGTGGTCGGGACAGGCCAGGAGAACGGCCTGGGCAGCGGCGACAGTGGGGCCAACGGCATGGTCGGCCTCGGCGAGGAACTGCCGCCGCCGTTTTTTGGAGGGCCCCCAGGCCACAGCAGCGCCCGCCCCTTGAACGAGGAGTGCTTAAGGTGGTTGTGTGAGGAGCGAAGTCCTTTCAATTACGTAAATGAAGTTCGGCAACGGCTCATGAGAAGCGGGCGTTTCATCTGCCCATGAGACCCGATCGGCGGTGTCTCCCGCGCACCGCCGCATCGCGTTTCGGCACGTCATAGAATACAACCGCAGAGGGTGTAGTGTCGCCCAGCGGTTGCACGGAAAGGATACCCCATGGCGGCAGACGAGCTGTTCAGGCCCACTCTGTTGGTCGGCGTCGGCGGCACGGGCTCGCGCATCGCCGAGCGAATCATGACCACCGCGGTCGACACCGACAGGAGCCTTGCCTCCAAGATCGGGATCCTGTGCTTCGACACCGACATCAACACGCTGAACGAGTTGAAGCACGTCGAGAAGCGGTCGCGCATCCAGTTCTCGCAGCCCGAGCGGGTGGCGACGCTGCTGGAGCGGATGTGGCCGCACGTGAACACCTGGTGCTACGGGCGCCAGGACGCGCAGATGTCCCAGGCGATCTTGGGCATGTCGCTGATCGAGGGCGCGGGCCAGATCCGCATGCTGACGCGGCTTGCGCTGCACGATGCCTTTGCCTCGGACAACCTGATGGCCCGCATCGAGGACGAGGTCAGCCGCCTCGGTCGCTTCGCCGAGGACGACAGCTATTCGGGCGCGATCCACGTGATGGTGGTCGGCTCGCTCGCCGGTGCCACGGGCTCGGGCTCGTTCGCCCAGGTGTCGCTGGCCGTGCAGCAAGCGGCGCGCAACCGCAACGTCAGCGCCACGGTGCGCGGGCTGCTGCTGCTGCCCGATATCTATGCCCGCTCGGGCGTGCTGCCGGCCACGCAGATCGAGAATGTGCTGGCCAACGGTTACGCCAGCCTCAAAGAGCTGAACGCGTATAACGTGTTCGCCTCGATGCCCGAGCGCGGCGCGAGCTTCACCTTCGACTATGCGCCGGGGCTGAACATCCGCGAGGGCGAGATGCCCTTCGCCGCGATCACCTTCATCGACTACGAGAACTCGACCGGCGGCTCGATGGGCCGGGGCATCGCCAGTTATCTGGATATGGCGGCGCGTGCCGGCTATCTGATGATCTTCTCGCCGCTGGGCGCCAATTACGGCTCGGTCACGATCAACGACGTGCGCCAGCGGCTGGATGCGCTGCGATCGGGCTCGCACAACATGTACTCGGGCATCGGCGTGTCGGCGCTGCAGTACCCGATCCAGAGCGTGCGCAAGTACCTGAGCCGTCAGTTGGTGCTGGAAAACCTGCGCGGCGACTGGACCCGGCTGGACGACGCGTTCCGCGCCCAGCGCCAGCGCTACGACCAGCAGGTGGCCGATGGCGCAAACCCCGGCGAGCCGCCCGACATCAAGGTATCGTACGTCCGCGATCTCAAGCAGCTCGCCTCCGAGGAGCCGCGCATTCCGTTCTTCCGCCGGATTTGGGAGAAGCTGAACCCCGAGGTCGAGGATGAGCAGACCCACGAGCGGAAGGTCCGCCCGCTGCACATCACCTATGCCGACGCGCTGCTGGACTACAGCCGCAAGACCTTCTGGGCCGACAGCGAGGTGGCGGACGCCAAGAACCGCAACTCGATCGACGGCTCGGCGCTGACCGAGGCGAGCTCGATCCTAGAGGTCGTGCAGCGCTGCGAGGCGATGCTGAAGACCGACTTCCGGCGCATGGAGGCAACGCTCGAAGGGCGGCCCGTCGACATCTACCAGAACGCGACGATCTCGGCCGACGATCTGGCCGAGAACCAGTACGCGGCGCACCACTTCCAGGCCTACATGATCAAGGACGGGCCGCACCCGGTGCAGGTCCGCGCGTTCCTGTACATGCTGCGCGGCGAGCTGGTGGATCGTCTGGGCCAGCTCGACAGCGCCGACGTCCGGCTCAAGCTGTTCCGGCTGGCCAACGTGTTCCGCCCCGACGACGAGATCCAGTCGACCCGCAACCAGCCCTCGCAGCGCGACACCCCGCAGGTGTTCGAGAAGGCCCAGGAGGCCGACGGCGGCGGCGGCGTGTTGGGCATCTTCGGCGGCGGCAAGAAGAAGCAGTTCGTGTCCGACTATGTGGGCTACTACAACGCCAGCCTGCAGAAGATGCGCGAGTATGCGAATACGCTGGTCGCCGCCGTCGGCCTCCTGGGCCTTCTCGAACACCTGCGGGGTGTCGCGCTGCGAGGGCTGGTTGCGGGTCGACTGGATCTCGTCGTCGGGGCGGAACACGTTGGCCAGCCGGAACAGCT
>JBCCMW010000008.1:0-28726 GCA_039026175.1 Pseudomonadota bacterium | reverse complement strand
CGCCGCCGGCCGGGCGGCGGGGCGCCTGACGCGTTTCGGGCCGCGCGGCCGCGCCGCTGCCGACCTCGGCGAACACTGCGCGCTTGGCCATGGTCACCTCCTGATCTCGGCCATGCAGGTAAAAGGCCCGCCCGGCGCGCGCAAGCGGACCGCCCGCCGCGCCCCACTGCCATGCCCGACCGCCCCGCGCCTAAAGCCGCGCGCCTAGAGCCGCGCCCCGACCGCCGCGCGCCTACAGCCGCGCCCCGACCGCCGTGCCCGACCGCCGTGCCCGATCGCTGCGCGCCGGCCGGTACCGTCGTCACAGTGTCGTCGCAGTGTCGTCGCCGGTCAGCCGTCGGCGTCGCGCCGGCGCTTGGGCCCCTCGGCCAATGCCCGGATCACACCGCGCAGCGTCCGCACGTCCTGGTCGCTCAGCGCTTGGCGCTCGAACAGGTTGCGCAGGTTGGCGACCATCGAGCCGCGCTTGTGACCGGGAAAAAAGAAGTGCGCGCCGTCGAGCTCGGCCTCCAGATGGTCCAGCATATGGGCGACATCCGCCTTGGCGGCGAGGCTGGAGCGGCCGAGAGACAGCGTTTCCGCCTCCACCGCCTCGGTCGCGCGGCGCCACTCGTACGCCATCAGCAACACGCACTGCGCCAGGTTCAACGACGAGAAGCCCGGGTTGGTCGGGACGGTCACCACGGCCGAGGCGAGCACGACGTCCGGGTTGGCCAGCCCTGCCCGCTCGGGCCCGAACAGCAGGGCGACACGGGCGCCGGCAGCGATGTGGCCGGCCGCCTCGCGCATCGCAGCCTCGGGCGTCAGCACGCGCTTGGCCATCTCGCGCGGGCGGGCAGTCGTGGCATAGACGACGGCGCAGTCGGCTACTGCCTCGGCCGTGGTGGCAAACACCCGCGCCTCGTCCAGCAGCGCGCCAGCGCCCGAGGCCGGGCCCACCGCAGCCGGGTTCGGCCAGCCGTCGCGCGGCGCGACCAGGCGCATGCGGCGCAGGCCGAAGTTCCACAGCGCCCGCGCCGCCGCCCCGATGTTCTCGCCGAGCTGGGGCTCGACCAGCACGCTGAACGGCCCGCTCGTCGGCCCCTCGGGCCGGATGCTCTTGGGCGCCGTGTCGCTCACCGGTCTCCTCCGTCGCTTGGCGCGCCGTCGCTACACCGCCCGCCCCGCCGGCGCAAACCCCGCCCCGATCGAACCCTGGCCCGATCGAACCCTCGCCCGAGCGAACCCTGGCCCGAGCAGACCCTGGCCCGAGCGAAAACCCCTCCCCCGAGCGGGCGGCGCATACCGTTCCGGTCGAGCGCGCCAAGCACCGCGGCGCCAAGTGCATGCACCGCACCGCCCGCCCGGCGCGAGCCGCTACCCGCTGCGCCCCA
The DNA here is from genome assembly GCA_039026175.1 of Pseudomonadota bacterium. GTDB lineage: Bacteria > Pseudomonadota > Alphaproteobacteria > Rhodobacterales > Rhodobacteraceae > Thermohalobaculum. The sequence goes on along the minus strand of JBCCMW010000008.1, from coordinate 27,353 downwards.
TGATCATCCAGAGCGCGCTTTCCGGCGCGTCTTCGACCAGCGGCAGCCCGGCCACCGCCTGGTGGGCGCCGACCCCTGCCCGCGTTACGGCATAGCGGCTTGACCACAGGATCCGCGCCCCGCCCGCCAGCCAACCCGACAGGCCCAGCTGTTCGGTGTATCCCCGCCAGGCCCAGGCCTCGGGGTAGGGATCGGGCAGGAAGATATCGTGCAGGTGCACCAGCACGCCCGGCGCCAGCACCGGCAGGATGCCGTTCAGGATGAGGTCCACATCGCTGCCGGGCCAGAGCAGGTGCGCGCTGTCGAAGAACGCCACGTCCCCCGGTTCCAGCGCTGCAAAGGCCGCTGCGTCGCCGGGCGCCAGCAGCCGCCGCTCCCATCGCACCGGCAACCCGTCCAGCGCGGCCCGCGGTGCCGGGTCTATGCACGTGATCGTCGGCGCATCCGCCGGCCCGGCGGCGCCTGCATCCGCCAGGGCGCGCGCCATGAACCGGGTCGAGTGGCCGGACCCGACCTCGATCACCCGCCGCGGCGGCGCTGCCCGCAGGATCGCATAGGCCGCTGCCCCGTCCAGCCGCGGATACCAGGTCTGGTCCCAGCGCGGCTGCGGCGCGGGCCCGGCGAAACCCGCCAGCGCCGTCGCATAGCGCGCCAGGGCAGCGATCACGTCGGCTGGGCAGGCCATGCCCGCCGTACCAGTCCCGATCCCCGTTTCTGTCCCCGCCGCTGTCCCCCTCCCGCTTCCAGTCCCCGTCACGGTTCCCGTGCCGATCCCGGTTTCCGTCTCCCTCCCCGTCCCGGTTTCCGTCCCCGTCTCGGTCCCAGTGCCCGTCCCGGTTCCCGTCCCCGACGCCGGCGCGGCAAAGGCCGCAGCGAACAGCGGCTCCAGCGCTGGATAGCCTGCGGGGGCGGCCACCTCGGCGGCGTGGCGATAGGGGCTGAAGAACCCGCGCGGCCGCCCGGCCAGGGTCGCCAGACCCATCGCCAGCCGCCGCCGGCGGCCCCGTAGCGACCCCTGCCCCATGTCCCGCTCCCGCCCCCCGCTCCCGCCCCGCTGCGGATCGGCCACCCGACCCGCCCCCGCGCCTAGGGTAGTCGGCGCCCCTGCCGCAAGCGCGCAGCCCGGAAAACCTGGCCCACCCGCCGGCGCCGCGATCACCGCCATCGCGCCGGACACCGCCCAGAGACCCGCCAGGGCGAGCCGCCTGCCAAGGCACACCGGCTGCGGTGCGCACGCCATCCGGGACGCGCGCCCGGGGGATCGGGTCGAGATGCCCCGCTGGGCCTAACTGGGCCGGGCTGGGCCGGACCGCGGACGGCGGGCGCTGCAGGATAGGACGTCTCGGCGCGGTCTTAGGGCCGAGGGCCTAGGGGGCTGCGGCGCTCACGCCCCGGTCGGTGACGGACAGATCGGGCACGAACGCTGGGGCAGGCGCTGGGGCCAGCAGCGTCAAGGCGGCCGCTGCGGCCGCGGCAAGCACGGCGGTGGCGAAATGGTCCATCGGTCTCCTCCCTGGGTGAGGGCGCCTCTGACGGGCATTATGCGTCCCATTGCGACACAACGTCGCTCATGGATCAAGCGTTGTCGACGAACGCGCGCGTCAGGCCAAGGCCCAGGCGGCTACCGCGGCGGCGATCTGGGCCCCACCCACGGCCGAGGGTTCGATAGGGTTTGCACAGGCTTCGGGCGTACAGATCACCCGGCGCATCTCCAGCACTGCCATGGCGCGCGCCACCGCCTCGGCCTGGATCGCATCGTTGAATGCCGTCAGCGCGCCCGAGGCGGCCGGAATCAGTGCCGCCTCCGCCCCTTCGAACGCCGGGTCGTAGATCGTGCCCACCATCACCTCGGACGCGGGGGCCAGACGGTCCAGCACGGCCGCGTATTGGCCCCGGAAACGCGTAGCGATGCCCTTCAGCTTGACCATCGCCTCGGCAAAGGTCAGCCGCGCCGGGTCGGTCAGCAGATCGATCTGCTGCAGCGCGTCGTTCCCGCCGGCCGTCATGAACACGCGCGCGCCCTCGGGCACCGGCCGCGCATCCAGCGCGCGGGCGACATCGTCCAGCCGCGAGCCGTCGACGGCCCGCATCTCGACCTGCACGCCGGGCATCAGCGCGCTCACCTGCGCCGCCACATCCGGCTCGCCCGGCACGACGTAGGGGCCGTTGTCGATCATGCTGTCGCCGATCAGCACAAGGTCGGTCATGGGAGCCTCGTCGATGCGTCCGTGAGACGGAAGTGCGCGTTGCGGTGCGGAAAGGCCCTGGCTATACCCCGCCCCGCAACGGTCGCATATCCGGAGGGTCGCGCATGTCGAAGATCAAGGTGGAGAACCCCGTCATCGAGCTCGATGGCGACGAGATGACCCGGATCATCTGGGACTTCATCAAGCAGAAGCTGATCCTGCCCTACCTCGACATCGACCTAAAGTACTACGACCTGGGGATAGAAGCGCGCGACAAAACCGACGACCAGATCACCGTCGACGCGGCGCACGCGATCCGCGAGTACGGCGTCGGCGTCAAATGCGCGACCATCACGCCCGACGAGGCCCGGGTCGAGGAGTTCGGCCTGAAGAAGATGTGGCGCAGCCCCAACGGCACGATCCGCAACATCCTGGGGGGCGTGATCTTCCGCCAGCCGATCATCTGCAGCAACGTGCCGCGTCTGGTGCCCGGCTGGACCAAACCCATCGTCGTGGGCCGTCATGCCTTTGGCGACCAGTACCGCGCGACCGACTTTAAGTTTCCCGGCAAAGGCAAGCTAACCATCAAGTTCGTCGGCGAGGACGGCACCGAGATCGAGCACGAGGTGTTCGACGCCCCGGGCGCCGGCGTCACCATGGCGATGTACAACCTGGACCAGTCGATCATCGACTTCGCCCGGGCCAGCATGAACTACGGCCTCAGCCTTGGCTGGCCGGTTTATATGTCGACCAAGAACACCATCCTCAAGCAGTACGACGGCCGCTTTCTGGAGCTGTTCCAGCAGATCTACGAGACCGAGTTCAAAGACCGGTTCGAGGCTGCGGGCATCACCTACGAGCACCGGCTGATCGACGACATGGTCGCCTGCGCAATGAAGTGGACCGGCGGCTACGTCTGGGCCTGCAAGAACTACGACGGCGACGTGCAGTCCGACACCGTGGCCCAGGGGTTCGGGTCGCTGGGCCTGATGACCTCGGTGCTGATGACGCCGGACGGCAAGACGGTCGAGGCCGAGGCCGCGCACGGCACCGTCACGCGCCACTACCGCCAGCACCAGGCCGGCAAGGAGACGTCGACCAACTCGATCGCGTCGATCTATGCCTGGACCGGCGGGCTCAAGCACCGCGCCAAGCTGGACGGAAACGCACCACTGGCCAGCTTTGCCGAGACGCTGGAGAAGGTGGTGGTCGAGACGGTCGAGAGCGGGTCGATGACCAAGGATCTGGCGCTGCTGGTCGGTCCCGATCAGGGATGGCTCACCACCATCGGCTTCCTCGAAAAGGTCGACGAGAACCTCAATAGAGCCCTCTGAGGCGGCTATCCCGGGCCCTTCGTCGCGTTATCAGCACCGATCGCCGCGCGTTCGGTGCAAAATCCATTTGCGTATACAGACCCTCAGCCCGCATGTTCGTGTCATCGCGTTGCCGTAATGTTGGTTTTCTTTCACTACTTGGTATAAGACGACACTGGGTGGAGTTCGGACGGGGGATTTCGTCGTCCGGCATACTGCGATCGGTGCTGCAAGGGCCCGTACATCGGGTGCTGTGTCGCGTGGCATCTAGATCGCGATAGAGGGCGGTCGTGCAGATTGGCGTGTCGATAGACGTGATCCTGCTCGGCGCAGCAATGCTGACGCTGACCGCCGGGGTCTTGTCGCTGATGCTGATGCACCGGCCGACCTTCCTGGAGCCACCGCTGTTCCTGGTCGTCTCGTCGGTGCTGTACACCGTGTCGGTGCTGGGCACGGTCGTGCACGACGCGGTGCCCTTCACCGTGGGTGCCACGATGGTGGTTGCGGGCGCGCTGGGCGGGATCGTCGCGGCCTATACGGCGGCGTGCAAGGCGCTCTGCGGCTGCTACCCCCCGCGCGAGCTGTACATGGGTGCGGGGATCATGCTGGTCGCCCAGATCGGCCTTGCGGATCTCACCCGTGACTTGGTGCCGATCATGGTCTCGAGCTCGGCGATCAATGGCATCGGCGCCGCAGTGATGGCCGTCTGCGTGGCCCGGGCCAGCCGGCAGGCGGACGCGATTACGACCGTCGCGCTGACCCTGCCCTTTGCTGTGACGGCACTGGCCTACGGGATGCGCCCGGCCATCTACGCCGCCGCCCCGTCGTTCGAGACCTACGTTGCCACCACGGTGCTGATCGCCATGATTATGGCCGTGGGCGCGCTGGTGCTGACGCTGGGCCTGGCGTTCCTGCAGATAGCCCAGGCCAAAGCCGCGATGGCCGCGGCGCGCCAGACGGCCGAGGAGGCGAACGAGGCGAAATCGGCTTTCCTGCGCGCCCTCAGCCACGAATTGCGCACCCCGCTCAACGCGGTGATCGGCTTTGCCGAGCTTCTGCGCCGGCCCTACGGTCGCGGCAGCGAGATCGTCACGCCGCGCGAGACGGGCGACCACATCCACGGCGCCGGGGTGCACATGCTCTCGATCATCGAGGACCTGCTCGACCTGTCGCTGATCGAGGCGCGGCAGATCCGGCTGGTCGAGGAGCCCGTGACGCTGGACCAGATCGTCAACGCGGCCGAGACGCTGTTGCGCCCGATGGCGGGCAAGCGCGACGTCACGTTGCGGATCGCACCGTGGGACCCGGTGGGCGGCGGCGATGTGCCGAGCGTCCAGGCCGACCGTCGGCGCCTGGTCCAGGCCGTCGTCAACCTCGGCTCGAACGCCATCAAATTCTCGCCCCGCGGTAGCACCGTCACGCTGCGCATGGGCGCCGACGAGACGGGTACCCGGATCGAGGTGATCGACCGCGGCCCCGGCATGACGCCCGCCGAGATCGTCGAGGCGCAGCGCCTGTTCGGCCGGCCGACAGCGACCGAGGATCCGTCGATGGGCGGTGCGGGGATCGGCCTGCCGCTGACCCGCGAGCTGGTCGAGGCGCACGGCGGCATGCTGCGGCTGCACTCGATCAAGGGCGAGGGCACGACGGCCGAGATCCTGCTGCCCCCGGCCCGCACGGTGGTGCGCGAAGAAGCGGCCGAAGCCGGCGGCGCCGCGGCCATCCAGCCGATCAGCGCCGTCGGCTAGACCGACCGGGCGACGGATCCGCCGCCGCCCGGTCGGTGGTGCATCAGCCCTCGGGCGCGAAGGCGCGCGTCCAGCCGGCCATGCTCTCGGGATAGAGCTTCACGCCCTCGATGCCCGCGACTTCGGACAGCGCGAACCAGTTCGACGCCGCCCAGTGGCCGGTGTTGCAGAAGCTCACGACCGTGGTGCCGGGCGTGTAGCCCGCGGCCCGAACCGACGCCAGCACCGCTTCGGGGTCCGGGCGCATGGTACCCTCGGCGCCGAAGAACGTCTCGTGGACGATATTGACCGCGCCGGCCAGGGTACCCGCCCAGCTCGCCGCCGCGTGCTTCTTTTCACCGCGAAAGAACGTGTCGGGGCGCGCGTCGATCAGCAGCGCCTCGCTCTCGCCGTCAACCACGCGGCGCACGGCGTCCCGGTCGATCGCCCACGTGTCGGCCAGCGAAAAGCTCTCGTCGGTGCGCATGACACTCGGCGCCTCGGTCGACAGCGGCAGCCCGGCCTCGGCCCAGGCCGTGTAGCCGCCGTTCAGGATGGCAAGCTGCGTCAGCCCCGCCGACTTCAGCGTCCAGTACACCCGTGCGGTGGCGCCGAAGGCGGTGACGTCCTCGCCCCCGTTGACGACGATCACCGACGTTTCGCGGCCGATGCCGGCACCCTGCAGCAGCTCGGTGACCGCGGCGTCCGAAATCAGGGCGCCGGGGTTGTCCTTGGGCCCGCGCCAGGCACCGTAGGGCACGTTGACCGCCCCCTGGATGTGGCCGGCGGCATAGTCCTCGGCGCTGCGGATATCGACGATGCGCACGTCGGCAGACTGGCCAGCGCCCGACGATGCGGCGCCCGACGACGCTGCGCCCGACGACGCTGGGCCCGACGACAGGGCGGCCACCGCCTCGGGGGTCATCAGCTTGGACCAGCCGGCCGGGGCGGCCGCGGCCGGACCCGCCAGCATCAGCGCCGCGGCAAGGACGGCGAACAGGCGAACGATCATGGATGCTCCTCCTATTTCACTCCAACCGTACGGAGTTCAAAAAGATCTGCGATTACCGGCGGTGAATAGCAAGGGGCCGTCTGCCGCTTTGTGAAATCGCACTGCGCGCGTCGGCATGCGCCGCCCTGGGCGCGGCTCCGGCCCTCGTCAGGTCCCCGTCAGGTCCCCGTCAGGTCCCCTTGCCGCGCGCATGCGGCGACGGTTCTGCGACACAACATGCCGCACCCGAACCGGAGCGTCGGGCCCGCGCTGCCTAGGGTTTTCGCGACTTTGGCAGAAAGGCGCACGATGAGCGGTGAGCCCCTCCAACCCCTGGTGGTCTTCACGCCGTCCGGCAAGCGCGGGCGCTTTCCCACGGGCACCCCGGTGCTGCAGGCCGCGCGTGCCCTGGGGGTGGATCTCGACAGTGTCTGCGGCGGGCGGGGTATCTGCTCCAAGTGCCAGGTCGAGCCCGGTATCGGCCAGTTCCCCAAGCACGGCGTCACCGTCGGCTGCGATGCGTTGAGCCCGTTCAACGCGGTCGAAAAGCGCTACGACGACAAGCGCGGGCTGAAGCCCGGCCGCCGGCTCGGCTGTCAGGCGACGATCCAGGCCGACTGTGTGATCGACGTCCCGCCCGAGAGCCAGGTACACCGCCAGGTGGTGCGCAAGGCCGCCGCCGAGCGCGAGATCGCCCTGGACCCCGCCACCCGGCTGTTCGTCGTCCAGGTGGCCGAGCCCGACATGCACTCGCCGACCGGAGATCTGGAGCGTCTGATCGACGCGCTGGAGACGACCTGGGGCCTGATCGACGTGATCGGCGACCTGCGCACCCTGCAGATGCTGCAGCCCGCCTTGCGCCAGGGCGGCTGGACGGTGACCGCCGCCGTCCACTTCGGCCACAAGCGCAGCACCGGGCGCATCGTGCAGGTCTGGCCCGGGGTCTATGACGGCCCGGTCTATGGCGTGGCCTACGACATCGGCTCGACCACCATCGCGGGGCACCTGTGCGACCTTCGAACCGGCCAGGTGGTTGCGTCCTCGGGCGTGATGAATCCGCAGATCCGCTTTGGCGAGGATCTGATGAGCCGGGTCAGCTATGCCATGCTGAACCCCGGCGGCGCGGGCGAGATGACCCGCGCGGTGCGCGAGGCGATCAACGCGCTGACCGCCGCGCTGGCGGCCGAGGCCGAGGTGGGCGTCGAGACGGTGCTCGAGGGCGTGCTTGTCGGCAATCCGGTGATGCATCACCTGCTGCTGGGTATCGATCCGGTCGAGTTGGGCGGCGCGCCCTTCGCGCTGGCCACGGCCGAGAGCATGACGATGTGGGCCCGGGAGGTCGAGCTCGAGATGCACCCCGACGCGCGGCTCTACGTGCTGCCCTGCATCGCGGGCCACGTCGGCGCGGATGCGGCCGCCGTCGCGCTCAGCGAGCGGGTGGACGAGGGCGAGGCCCTGACCCTGGTGGTGGACGTCGGCACCAACGCCGAAATCCTGCTCGGCAACCGCGAGCGGGTGCTGGCCTGCTCCTCGCCCACCGGCCCCGCGTTCGAGGGGGCGCAGATCTCGGCCGGCCAGCGCGCAGCCCCCGGCGCGATCGAGCGGGTGGAGATCGACCCCGCGACCAAGGCGCCACGGTTTCGGGTGATCGGCTGCACCCACTGGTCGGGGACCGAGGCGTTCGAGACCGAGGTCGGCGCCGCCGGCGTCACCGGCATCTGCGGCTCGGGCATCATCGAGGTGATCGCCGAGATGCGCCTGGCGGGCGTGATCGACATCGACGGCGCCATCGTCCCGCCCGACCCGGCCGACCCGGCCCCCCGCGTGGTGCAGGACGGGCGCACCTGGTCCTATGTGCTGCACGACGGGCGCGCGACGGGTGGGCCGCTGGTCGCCGTCACGCAGAACGACGTGCGCGCGATCCAGCTGGCCAAGGCCGCGCTCTATGCCGGCGCGCGGCTCTTGATGGACCAGATGGGCGTCGACGCGGTCGACCGGGTGGTGCTGGCCGGCGCGTTCGGCGCGCACATCAGCCCCAAGCACGCGATGGTGCTGGGCATGATCCCGGATTGCCCGCTGGACGCCGTGACCTCGGCCGGCAATGCGGCGGGCACCGGCGCGCGCATCGCGCTCTTGAACCGCGGCCAGCGCCGGGTGATCGAGCGGCTGGTCCGCACCATCGAGAAGGTCGAGACCGCGGTCGAGCCCCGGTTCCAGGAGCATTTCGTGGCCGCCATGGCGGTGCCGCACAAGACCGCGCCGTTTCCGAACCTGGCCGCCGCCGTCACCCTGCCCGCCGGCACCCCGTCGTCCGCCGGGTCCGGCGACACCCCGCGCCGGCGCCGCCGCGTGCGGGCCTGACGCGTGCGCGCCTGACGCGCGCGGGCCTGACGCGCGCGGGGCTGATGCGCGCGGGACCCGACCGTCAGGGCGGCAAGCGGGCGCAACAGCGCTGCGGCCCGGGGAAACACGGTCGCCGGCCACCTCCCTCGGCGCCGCGTTACCCGGGGGTGTCGCAGGATCGGGGCGAGGCCGGGGCAGTCTCAGCCCAGCAGGGCGATCAGGCGGGCGGCGGCGTGCAGAGCCGCCTCGCGCCTGGCGGCCGTGGCGGCTGCCTCGGCATCCTCGCCCCACTCGCGGATGTTCCAGTCCTCGTCGATCCGGCTGAGGCGCCAGCATTCGGCCGCATCCAGCCGGCCGCCCAGACACGCCAGGCCCAGCACCAGACTGCCCGACAGGGTGACCAGCTCGAACAGCCCCGTCAGCCGCCACGCATCGCAGGCGGCGACGGCGTCGGCCAGGCGGGCGATGGCCGCCCGCTCCTGAGCGGCGAACATGACGCCGTCGCGGGGGACCAGCCGCGCGCCATGGCGCTCGGCCGCCCAGTCCAGCAGCGGGTCCCAGGCAGCCGCCTGCTCGGCCCGCAGCGCCGCAGGCTCGGGCGCGCGATAGCACAGAAGGTCGGTCTCGCCGTACCGCGCAATCTCGTCCGCCACGGCCGGAGGGTCGGGCAGCACGCGGTCGATGGCGGTGTTGGCAGCGCGGGTCAGCGGCATCGCCAGGGGGTCCACACGCTCGGTCTGCGCATCCCACTCGGCGGCCATCGCCTCGGCCAGCGGCCGGGTCGGTAGGATCATCGCCGCGCGCCCCGGCGTGCGCAGCGGCTTGCCGTCGAGCGCCACCTCGAAGCCCGCCCCGGCGCCGTCACCCGCCGCGCGCACCCCCGCGCTGGTCCAGAAACGCTTCACCCTGGGCCCGCAGTCAGCGCGCCGCGAGACCGGCGCCGGGCGCACCGCCCGCGGGCGCCGCGGCATCCAGCGCCGCCTGCACGGCGGCATCCACCTCGTCGAACCGATCGATCACGCTGTGCGCCCCCGCCGCGACCAGCGCCTCGGCCGGATGATAGCCCCAGCGAACCCCAACCGCGCCAGCCCCGGCCGCGCGCGCCATCTCGATGTCGAAGCTGGTGTCGCCGATCATCACCGCCCGGTGCGCCGCGACGCCGGTGGCCGCCAGCACGTTCAACACCATGCCCGGATGCGGCTTCGAGGGCGCGTCGTCCGCCGTCTGCGTCGCCACGAACAGGTCCGACATCGCATGCCCGTTCAGCATGTGCACCAGGCCCCGTCGCGCCTTGCCCGTTGCGATCGCCAGCAACCAGCCGGCGGCGTCCAGCCGGGCCAGCGCCGCCTCGGCCCCCGGGAAGAACGGGGCCGCCGTCTCGCCCGAGCCGCTGGCGCGCAGGCCCGCGTAGGCCGTCTTATAGCCCTGTACCAGCGCATCGACCGCTGCCTGCGGCGCCTCGGGGTGCAAGCGCCGACAGGCGATCGGCAGCGACAGCCCGACGATCGACAGCACCCGGTCGCGCGCAGGCATCGCCAGCCCGGCGGCCGCGTGCCCTTGGGCCATCGCCGCCAGGATCAGCGCCTGGCTGTCCACCAGCGTGCCGTCGACATCGAAGATCGCGAGCTTCCGCATGGCGCCCCCACGCGCGGCCGTCAGAGCGGCCGCGTGCGGCATCCCCTGCCCCGGCTGTGCCGCGCGCGCAAGCCCGCCGACGCGCTCACCCTGCCCCGCCGCCCCTCGCGGCCGTCCCGTTCCTGTTCCCGGCGGCCTGCCGGTCCGTCGCGCACAGAACGCCCGTGTCCGCCAGACAGGCCCACGGGCTTGCGTTCGCCGGCCCGCGCGGCATTTCGGGACAGAGCGATAACGACGACGCGGCGGCGGCCGGCAAGGGCTGAAAGGGGGAGCGGACAATGCACGACAGCAGCCAAGGGGCCGGGATCGAGGCCAAGGCCGGAGCCGCGGCCGCAGACGCGCCCGCCGCCCGGGTCGGGCATGCCCCGTTTCGGCCCAAGGGGCGGGTGGCGCCATCGTCCTCGGCGCTCGCGCATCTGGTGGTGCTGGACCTGACGCGGGTGCGGGCGGGACCGGCCTGCGTGCGCCAGCTCGCCGACTGGGGCGCCAACGTCATCAAGATCGAGCCGCCCGAGGGCGACAAGGCCGAGCTTGGCGGCCCCCGCGCGGGCTCGGACTTCCAGAACCTGCACCGGGGCAAGCAATCGCTGACGCTCGACCTCAAGCGGCCGGCGGGCATGGCGCTGTTCCGCCGTCTGGCCGCGGGCGCCGACGTCGTGGTCGAGAACTTTCGTCCGGGCGTCAAGCATCGCCTCGGCATCGATTACGCGACCCTCGCCGCGGACAATCCGGGGCTGGTCTATGCCTCGATCTCGGGCTTTGGGCAGAGCGGGCCCTATGCAGACCGGCCGGGCTTTGACCAGATCGCGCAAGGACTGGGCGGGCTGATGTCGATCACCGGCGAGCCTGGGCGGGGGCCGATGCGCGTGGGCATTCCCGTCGCGGACCTGACGGCCGGGCTGTTCGCGGCGCAGGCGATCTTGGTGGCGCTGCTGGAGCGCCAGGTGTCGGGCCGCGGGCAGTGGGTGCAAACCTCTCTGTTGCAGGCGCAGATGTTCATGCTGGACTTCCAGGCCGCGCGCTACACCGCCGACGGCGAGGTGCCGGGCCAGGCGGGCAACAACCACCCGACGATGATCCCGACGGGCGTGTTCGCCACCGCCGACGGCCACATGAACGTCAGCGTGGCGGGCGAGCACATCTGGGCGCGGTTCTGCGAAACGTTGGGCCGCCCCGACTGGGTGACCCGCCCTGGGTGGGAGAGCAACGCCGGCCGCGCCGCCGACCGCGACGGGCTGAACGCCGCGATCGAGGCGGTGACGCGGATGCGGCCCACGGCCGACTGGGTGGCGGCGCTGACCGCGGCCGGGGTGCCGGCGGGCCAGATCAACGATATCGGCCAGGCGTTCCGCGACCCCCAGGCGGTGCACAACGAGGCCGCGCAGCCGGTCGAGGTGCCGGGCCAGGGCCGCCGCGCGTTTCCCGCGCAGCCGATCCACATGAGCCGCACGCCCTCGCGTCTGGCAGCGCCACCGCCGACCTGCGGCCAGGATACCGAGGCGCTGCTGACCGAGATGGGCCTGGACGGCGAGACCATCGCGGCGCTGCGGCACGAGGGCGCGATCTGAGCGGCTGCGCGTCGGGGGCGGGCAACGCGCCACCGGGATCGCGCGGCGCGTCTGACGCACACTCGGGATCGCGCGGTGCGTCGCACGCACCTCTGGATCGCGCGGTGCGTCGCACGCAAGCGGCGGCGTCGGCGGTCAGCCGGGCTGGCGGGCGCCGATGTACGCGACGACACGGCCGGCCAGGGCGCAGCCGGCGGCGGCGGCGGCCTCGATCCCCTGACCCCCGGCCAGTGCGCTGATGAAGCCTGCGGCGAAGGCATCGCCGGCGCCGGTGGTATCGACCACCTCGACCCCGGGCACGGCCGGCACCGGCGCGCGATCCGCGCCGCGCGCGGCGATGGCGCCCCGCTCGGACAGGGTGACGACCGCGGTCTCGGCGTGGGCGGCGGCCCAGGTCAGCGCCTCGGCCGGGTCCGAGACGCCGGCCAGCGCCATCATCTCGGCCTCGTTGCCGACCAGCACGTCGCAGGGCGCCTCGATGAACGCGCGCATCGCGGCCAGGTGGCGGCCGACGCAGCCCCGGTCCGACGGCGTCAGCGCCACCTTGGCGCCCAGCGCCCGGGCCCGCGCGACCGCGGCCTCGATCGCCTCGGGGCCGGCGGGGGCGTCGAACACATAGCCCTCGACCACCAGCCAGCCCGTGTCCTCGGGCATCGCCGCCGCGATCCCGCCATCCAGCGTGGAAGCAGCGCCCAGATAGGTGCTCATCGTCCGCTCGCCGCCCGGCGTGACCATCACCACGCAGCGCCCGGTGGCCGGCGTCTCGCGCCGCGCGCCGGGGACCTGCACGCCGAGGGTCGCCATATCCTCGACGAACGCGGCACCCAGCGGGTCGTTGGCGACGTGGCCCAGGAACGCCGTCGGCTGCCCCGCCCCACCGATGTGGGCGATGGTGTTGGCGACCGAGCCGCCGGACTGGGTCACCCCCGGGCCGATCTCGCCGTACAGCGCATCGGCGGCCATCGCGTCGACGAGGTGCATGCCGCCGTGGGCCAGGCCATGGCGCTCGATCACCGCGGGGTCCACCTGGACCAGCACGTCGACAAGGGCGTGGCCGAGGCCGGTGATGCGACCGTTCGTGGGCATGGGCGTGGGTCTCTTGCTGAGCGGTCTCGACACGGGGCGCACGGGCCGGTGGGAATGGCGTGGGCCGAACCGGCACGCACCGGGCGCGGGACAAGGGTGGTAGGGATCGCGCGGGCGGCGCGCCGCCATCCGGCCACCGCGCCTCGGTCGCGGGCCCGTGCCACCGCCTCGATTACCCAGGACCAGGCAGCACGGGCCGATGCCGTCCCCCGCTCGCGCGGGGGGCAGGCAGTCAGTAGCGGTAGGTGTCGGGCTTGAAGGGGCCCTCGGCGCCGACGCCGATATAGTCCGCCTGCTCGTCGGACAGCACGGTCAGGTTCGCGTTCAGCTTCTTCAGGTGCAGCATCGCGACCTTCTCGTCCAAGTGCTTGGGCAGCACGTAGACGTCGTTCTTATACTGCGCGCCCTTGGTCCACAGCTCGATCTGCGCCAGCACCTGGTTGGTGAAGCTGGCCGACATCACAAAGCTGGGGTGCCCCGTGCCGTTGCCGAGGTTCAGGAGCCGGCCTTCCGACAGCAGGATCATCCGCTTGCCGTCCGGGAACGCCACCATGTCGACCTGCGGCTTGATGTTGGTCCACTTGTGGTTCTTAAGGGCCGCGACCTGGATCTCGTTGTCGAAGTGGCCGATGTTGCCGACGATCGCCATGTCCTTGAGGGCGCGCATGTGGTCGATGGTGACCACGTCCTTGTTGCCCGTCGCCGTGATCACGATGTCGGCGCGCGGGGCGGCCTCCTCCAGCGTGACGACCTCGAACCCGTCCATGGCGGCCTGCAGGGCGCAGATGGGGTCCGCCTCGGTCACCATGACGCGCGCGCCGGCACCGGCCAGCGAGGCGGCCGAGCCCTTGCCCACGTCGCCGTAGCCGCAGACGACCGCGATCTTGCCGGCCATCATCACGTCGGTGGCGCGGCGGATGCCGTCGACCAGGCTCTCCTTGCAGCCGTACTTGTTGTCGAACTTCGACTTGGTAACGCTGTCGTTGACGTTGATCGCGGGGAACGGCAGCTCGCCCTTCTTGGCCAGCTGGTTCAGGCGCAGCACGCCGGTCGTCGTCTCCTCGGACACGCCCTTGATCAGGTCGCGCTGCTTGGTGAACCAGCCGGGGCTGGAGGCCAGGCGCTTCTTGATCTGGGCGAACAGGCACTCCTCCTCCTCGGAGGTCGGCTTGTCCAGGAACGCGGTGTCGCCTGCCTCGGCCCGGCTGCCGAGCAGGATGTACATCGTCGCGTCGCCGCCGTCGTCCAGGATCATGTTGGCGCCGTCCTCGAACTCGAAGATGCGGTCGCAGTAGTCCCAATACTCGGTCAGCGTCTCGCCCTTGACCGCGAACACCGGCGTGCCGGTGGCGGCGATGGCCGAGGCCGCGTGGTCCTGGGTCGAGAAGATGTTGCACGACGCCCAGCGACACTCGGCGCCCAGCGCCGTCAGCGTCTCGATCAGCACCGCGGTCTGGATCGTCATGTGCAGCGAGCCGGCGATGCGCGCGCCCTTGAGCGGCTGCGAGGCGGCAAACTCCTCGCGGCAGGCCATCAGGCCCGGCATCTCGGTCTCGGCGATGGTGATCTCGATACGCCCGAAGTCGGCGAGACCGATGTCCTTGACGGCGTAATCGGTGGCGCCAGAGATGTTCTCGGCAAGCGACATGCAGCTTTCCCCTTGCGTTAAGCCTGTGCGTTCGGCCGAGACGCGCCCCACGCGCTCGGCATAAAGGGCGAAGCCGCCCGATGGGTTGCGCGTGCCCTAGCCGCGTGCGGCCGGGGACGCAATCGACAAGCGCGGGACCCGCGCCCCGCGATACCCGCGGCCTATTCCGCGGCGTGCTGGGCCGGCTCGCGGCCTGGCGTATAGGCAAGGTTGGGCGCCAGCCAACGCTCGACGTCGGCGACGTCCATCCCCTTGCGTGCAGCGTAATCCGCCACCTGATCGCGCCCGATGCGGCCGACGCCGAAATAGGCCGCATCGGGGTGGCCGAAGTAGAGGCCCGAGACCGCCGCCGCAGGCCACATCGCGCAGCTCTCGGTCAGGCTGAGCCCGGTGTGCGCGCCCACGTCCATCAGCTTAAACAGGGTCCGCTTTTCGGTGTGGTCGGGGCAGGCCGGATAGCCCGCCGCCGGACGAATGCCGCGGTACTTCTCGCCAATCAGCTCTTCGTTCGACAGCGTCTCGTTCGCGTCATAGCCCCAGTAGCGCCGGCGCACCTCGGCGTGCAGCCATTCGGCCATCGCCTCGGCCAGCCGGTCGCCCAGCGCCTGGACCATGATCGAGTCGTAGTCGTTGCCCTCGGCCTTGTAGCGGTCCGAGATCGTGTGAACCTCGGGCCCGGCCGTGACCGCGAAGCCGCCGATCCAATCGGGCGCGCCGCCCTCGTCCGGGTGCAGCGCGACAAAATCGGACAGGCAGAACGATGCCCGTTTGCCCGACTTGGCGCCCTGCTGGCGCAGCATGTGGAAGGTGCAGGCCTCGGCCCGGCGGTCCTCGTCGCGCCACACCACCACGTCGTCGCCCACCCGGTTGGCCGGGAACAGGCCGACGACGGCCTTGGGGCTGAACCACCGCTCGGACGCGATCCGTGCCAGCATCGCCTCGGCATTCGCGTGCAGCTCGCGCGCCTCGGCGCCAAAGTCCGGGTGGCTCAGGATCTGTGGGTACAGACCCTTCATCTCCCAGGTCCAGAAGAACGGCGACCAGTCGATGTACGGGATCAGCTCGGCCACCTCGGGCCGCAGCGCGGTGATCCCCGGATGCGCCGGCGCTTGCGGCACAAAACTGTCGAAGCCGCGGAACGCGTTGGCTCGCGCCTCGGCCAGCGGGGTGACAGGGCGCTCGCGCTCGGCCGCGCGGCCGGCGATGCGCGCCTGCTCGTCGCCCACCTCGGCCAGGAACTGGGTCTTGCGCGTGTCCGACAGCAGGCGCGAGACGACGCCCACGGCCTTGGAGGCATCGTCGACGTGGACCACGCCGTTGTCGTACTGCGGCGCGATCCGGATCGCGGTGTGCTTTTTCGAGGTCGTGGCCCCGCCGATCAGCAGCGGCACGTCCAGCCCGCGACGCTTCATCTCGGCCGCCACGTCCACCATGCGGTCCAGCGACGGGGTGATCAGGCCCGACAGGCCGACCACGTCCACACCCTCGTCGATGGCGCGCTGGACGATATCCTCGGTCGGGACCATCACGCCCATGTCGACGACGTCGTAGTTGTTACAGGCCAGCACGACGCCGACGATGTTCTTGCCGATGTCGTGGACGTCGCCCTTGACCGTGGCCATCAGGATCTTGCCTTTGGCCGAGCTTTCGCCGGTGGCGGCCTTCTCGGCCTCCATGAACGGGATCAGGTGGCCGACGGCGGTCTTCATCACGCGGGCGGACTTCACGACCTGGGGCAGGAACATCTTGCCCTCGCCGAACAGCTCGCCGACGACGTTCATGCCGTCCATCAGCGGGCCCTCGATCACCTCCAGCGGGCGGTCGGCGCGCTGGCGGGCCTCCTCGGTGTCGTCGATCACATAGTCGGTGATGCCGTGGATCGGCGCGTGGCTGAGCCGCGCCTCGACGGGCTGCTCGCGCCACTTGGGGTCGCTCTTCTTCTGCGCCTCGCCGCTGTCGCGATAATTGTCGGCGATCGCCAGCAGGCGGTCCGTCGAGTCATCGCGTCGGTTTAGCAGCACATCCTCGACATGCTCGCGCAGCTCGGCCGGGATCTCGTCGTACACCGTGATCTGACCGGCGTTCAGGATCGCCATGTCCATGCCCGCGCGGATCGCGTGGAACAGGAAAGCCGAGTGCATCGCCTCGCGTACCGGATTGTTGCCGCGGAACGAGAACGAGACGTTCGACAGCCCGCCCGAGACGTGGGCGTAGGGCAGTCGCTCTTTGATCATCCGCGTCGCGTCGAAGAAGGCGACGGCATAGTCGTTGTGCTCCTCGATCCCCGTCGCCACGGCAAAGATGTTGGGGTCGAAGATGATGTCCCACGGGTCGAACCCGGCCTTGTGGACCAGCAGGTTGTAGGCCCGCTCGCTGATCGAGAACTTGTGCTCGGCGGTCTCGGCCTGGCCGTCCTCGTCGAACGCCATCACCACCACGGCGGCACCGAAGCGGCGGACAATGCGCGCCTGCTCGAGGAACGCGTCCTCGCCCTCCTTGAGCGAGATCGAGTTCACGACCGGCTTGCCCTGCACGCACTTGAGACCCGCCTCGATCACCTCGAACTTGGAGCTGTCCACCATCACCGGCACGCGGCTGATGTCGGGCTCGGCCGCGATCAGGTTGAGGTACGTCGTCATCGCCCGCTCGGCGTCGAGCAGGCCCTCGTCCATGTTCACGTCCAGGATCTGGGCGCCGTTCTCGACCTGCTGACGCGCAACCTCGACCGCAGCGGTGTAGTCGTCGCCCAGGATCAGCTTCTTGAACTTGGCCGACCCGGTGACGTTGGTGCGCTCGCCGATGTTGATGAACCGTCCGGTCGTCATCGCGTGCTCCTCCACCGCGGACCCGTCACTACGCACGTCAACCCAAAGCCCCGCGGCAGCGCGCCCGCCGACGCGTCTGACACCATCGACCGTCCGCCCCGGCAAGGGCGTCGCCACACGCGCATCGGCGCCGGCCCCGCCGCGCCGGCGGGCATGGCGCCGCGGGCCATCAAGCCGCCGACCCCGCGCCCGCTTCGAACATCTCCAGCCCCGACAGGCGCATGCGCCGCGCCGTCGCGGTGGGCGTGCGCGGCGCCTTGCCGGCCACGGCGTCGGTGATGGCGCGAATATGCTCGGGTCGCGTACCGCAGCAGCCGCCCACGATGTTGACCAGCCCCTCGTCCGCCCAGGCGCTCAGAAACGCCGCGGTCTCTTCGGGCGTCTCGTCGTAGCCGCCCATCTCGTTGGGCAGGCCGGCGTTGGGGTAGGTCGAGATCCGGCAGTCCGCGACCTCGGCCAGCGCCTTCAGGTGCGGGCGCATCTCGGCCGCACCGAGCGCGCAGTTCAGCCCCACCGAAAACGGCCGTGCGTGGCTGACCGAGACCCAGAACGCCTCGGGCGTCTGCCCCGTCAGCGTGCGGCCCGACCGATCGGTAATCGTGCCCGAGATCATCACGGGCGGCACGTCCGCGCCCTCGTCGCGCAGTCGCTCGATGGCATAGAGCGCGGCCTTGGCGTTCAGCGTGTCGAAGATCGTCTCGACCAGCAGGACGTCGACGCCGCCCTCGATCAGGCCGCGCGTCGCCTCGCGATAGGCATTGGCCAGAATGTTGAAGGTGATGTTGCGGAACCCAGGGTCGTTGACGTCGGGGCTGATCGACGCCGTGCGGTTGGTGGGTCCGATCGCCCCGGCCACCCAACGCGGCTTGTCGGGCGTGCTCGCAGCGTCGGCCGCCTCGCGCGCCAACCGAGCCGCGGCTACGTTCAGCTCAAAGCTGATGTCAGCGAGGTCATAGTCTTCCTGGCTGACCCGATTGGCCGAAAAGGTGTTGGTCGACAGGATGTCGGTCCCCGCCTCCAGAAAGGCAAAGTGAATGTCGCGGATCATGTCCGGCTGCGTAAGCGTCAGCAGCTCGTTGTTGCCGCCCACATCCAGATGGTGGTCGGCAAAACGCGCCCCGCGGTAGGTGGCTTCGTCGGGCTTGTGCTCCTGGATCATCGTGCCCATGGCGCCGTCCAGGACGAGGATGCGCTCGGCTGCGGCAAATTCCAGATCCGACGCGCTCGCTCTCGACATGCCCACACCTCCGACGACCACTTGGAGTGGTCGACCGCCACCTATCCGCTACCCACACCGGCTTACCCGGCGTTGGCTCGTTTGCAAAGCGGCGGATCGCCCCGCATGCCGCACTGCACCAATGCGGGGCACTTCTGCTGCAGTCGGGACGGTCGTCAGGCGGGCACGCCGGGCACGAACGCAGCGTCAGGCGGCGGCGAGTTCGGCGTAGGCACGGTTGATATCGGCCATACGACGGTCGGCCAGCTCGATCATTTCGACCGGCAGCCCCTTGGCCAGCAGCCTGTCGGGGTGGTTGTCGCGCACCAGCTGTCGATAGCGCGCGCGCAGACCGTCGGCGTCGATCTCCTCTTCGATCCCCAATACTGCCAGCGGATCCCAAGCATCGGGCACCCAGCGTGCCTTGATCTCGCGATAGCAGCTGGGCGTCACATCGAAGATCTCACGACAGGTCTTGAGGAATGCTTCCTCGTTCTCATGAAATTCGCCGTCGGCCATGGCGATGGCAAAAAGTGCGTCCAGGATATCTTTGAGCACGCTCTTTTCATGATCGAACAACGTACGAAGCTGCTGGGCATAGACTTCGTAGCCCGCTGTGTCTTCGCGTAGCAGATTATAAACTTGCCCGACCCGAGCCTCGTCTTCGGGTGCCACATGGAAGATCTCGCGGAACACGGCCACCTCGTCGGGGGTGACCTGTCCGTCAGCCTTGGCGATCTTGGCGGCCAGGGCGATCACGCCGATGGTAAAGGTGGTGGTGCGCGTCGGGTCCTCGGGCCTGCGCAGCCACGAGACCGGCGCCGACCGCGCCGCGATATCAGCCACCCGACGCCAGACCGAAACGGTCTCGGCCATCTTCGCCTCCGTCCCCGCGCCCAAGGGCGCCCCATTGCGCGCAGCGACACCGTCTTCCACCCTGCGGCACGTCCTCGCCCCGGCGGGTCTTGCACCTGGGTGCGTCCCGGGCCCAGGGCGCGGCACCGGCGGCCGCGACGATTTCACTGTGCGGAAACAACAGTGGGGCAACTGCCGCTCGGCGACAAGGCAGAGCGTCAATCCGGGGCGACATCGCCTCGGGCCGCGCCCGGGCGGATGCCGTAGACCGCCGCGCGGGCCTGCACCCGGGCCGCCCAGCCGCGGTGGGTCGCAGGCTCGATCATCGCGCCTTGGTGGCGGAATACCGCCCGGGCATCGCGCGCCAGGATCAGCTCGGCCAGCTGCGCCTCGGCCGCGGTCACGGCAAAAGCCGCCTCGATGGGCGCGATCTGACGCGGGTGGATCGCCGTCTTGGCGACGAAGCCAAAGCCGACGTCGCGCGCGGCTTCGGCCTGCAGCGTCGCCGCATCGTCGATGATGTCGAACACCGGCGCGGTCAGCGGCAGGCCGCGGGCGCCGAGCGTGCCCATGATCATGCTCAGCCCCATGGCCAGCGGCCCCTCGTACAGCGTGCGCCCCGCCTCGCGCCGCAAACCCAACAGGCCCAGCAAATCGTTGCCTCCGACGCGGAGCGCCACGATCAGCCGCGGGTCCAGCGCGGTCAGCGCTGCCGCCATCTCGCCCAACGCGATGGGGTCGAAAACCCAGGCCCGTTCGAGCGTCGGCATCAGCGGCATGCGCGCGCGCTCGGCCAGCGCCTGCCAGCCGGCGATATCGTCGGGCCCGACCTTGGGTGCCACGAACCCGTCGACGCGCTCGATCCCGTCCAGTTCGGCCAGGTCGCGCGCCATCGACAGCGTGCGCGGACGGACGAACAGCAGCGGCCCGCCCTCGCCGCGGCGCCGGTCCGAGGGCGCGAGCCCCGCGAGCAGGCGGCAGAGCGCGGCAATCCCGGCGGCCGTGTCGTCGGGGTGCAGCGCGTCCTCCAGGCACAGCACCATCGAGCGCAGGCCGGGCAGCTTGGCGCCCACCGCCATGGCCGCGCAGTCGGGATGCAGCACCGGCATATAGAGCGTCGCACCCAGCGCCATGGCGCCGGCGTGGGCATCGTTGAAGGCACCACAGGGCGGCGGGACGCTGCCCTCGACGCCCGGGTTGCGGCTCGGCGCCGGCCGGCCGGCCGGGCCGCCCCAGTCCTGCAGGCTGTTCATCGCGCGCGGTGAACCGGCCGCGGCGGACGGGCCGACGCTGTGCTGCGGTGGCGGGACGGCGCGGCCGCTCCCCTCGAGGCCTGTCTCAATCCTGCATCCCCCGTATCAAAGTGATGCAACGATAGGGCGCCACCTGCCCCTCGGCCACGTCGACCGTCACGCCGCGGTCGCGCGCCAGGGTCATCAGCCCCGCCAGGTCGGGATCGTCGGGGTCGGAGACGAGCACCCGCTCGGGCGCGCGCCGCAGGACGGCACGGGTCGCCTCGGCAATGCCCGGCTTGATGCGGTTGCGGTTGCGGATCGCAAAGCGCGCGGCGACGGCGTCGATCGCAGCCTTGGCCTCGGCCCGCACGGCGGCGCGGCGCTCGGGCCGCACCCGCGCGGGCCGGGCCTCGACCAGCAGCGGCGCCATCGCGTCCCACACGGTGTCGACGAACCCTCGCGTTGCGTCGTGCGGCGCCAGGTGCGCCATGACCACCGTCGCGTGGAACTGCCCGGGCCCCACCACCCGGTCGTTCAGGATCGAGCGCGAGACGAGGCCCGAGACGTTGCCGCCCAGGATGCCCGAGGGGATCAGCCAGTCCTCGTGGCTGGCCGAGAGCCAGGCGCGCCCGCACGGGTCGGCCAGCACCGCCAGGCGCGGCGCGACGGCGGGCCAGCGGCGGGCGAGATCGGCCTCCAGCTCGTCCGCGATCGCGCCTTTGCCGGTCCAGCCGTCGACAAACACGAGCCCCCCTGACGGGCGGCGGGCCAACAGATGGTCGAGCGCCGCGCCATCGAGCCCGCGGTCGCGGATGATCGAGATGCCGGCGTGCCAGGTGTCTCGGCCCAGCGCGCGCAGCCCGCGCGCCAGCAACACGCCCAGCGGCACCCCCGCGCGGACCAGGCTGGCCAGGGTGATCGGCCCCGCCACCGCCGCCGCGAGCGCGCCAACCAAGGCCGCACACTCAGCCGCCATGCGCGGCGTGTAGCGCGCGAGCGCTGCCTCGAAGACGGCCATGTATGCGGGGCCCGGCACCGCCTCGGGCACGATCATCTCGCTATAGTGGCGCCTGCCGGTCTGGATCTGGCGCTCCTTGTCGGCGGTGTCGGCGGGGCCGGGACCGACGGCCTCGAGCGGGACGGGGCGCAACAGGAAGGTCACATCCTCGGGCGCGTAGCTGCCGGAGAACGGCGCACCGGCCTGCGGTCGGCCTGCGACGCACTGCGGCGAGACGGCGGGCACCGCGCTACCCGCCCGCTGCCGCGCGGGGCGCCGCTGGCGCGAGCGCCGCGGCGTGGGGCGCCTCGCTGCCCATGCCGGCGAGAGACCCGGGCAGCAGCCCGTCGATCTGGCTGGCGGCCGGGGTCATCCATAGATCGCAGAGTCGCATAAACGGCAGGTCGGTCGCGCTGTCGCCGACGCCGATGGCCAGCACGGGGCCCCGCGCGCGGGCGGCGGCCAGCAGATGCGCCACCGCCTCGGCCTTCGAGAAGGCGGGCGGGATAAACGCCAGGTTGTTGCCGTTGCGATGCACCGTCCAGGCCGCGGCGGCCGCGGGCCCGACAGCGGCGGCCAGCAGACCCTCCAGCTCGGCAAGGCGCGCCTCGTCGGTGCCGGGCTCGGCCTTGACCACGGCATAGGTGGCGCCGATCCCCGGCTCTTCGACCGCCCAGGCGCGCACGCCCATGCCGCGGGCCGGCCCGGCGGCCAGCGCGGCCCCCGGCAGCGCGGCGACGGTGGCCCGGTGCGGCGCGAGGCGCGCATCGACCCGACTGCGCCAGGCGGGATCGGGCGTGCCGTCGGGGCCCAGGATGACCGCGCCGTTGGCGACGACGGCCGGGCCGCCAAAGCGCAGGGCGACGCGCCAGAACGCGTCGGTCCCCCGCGCGGTGACGGGGATCGTCTGGCCCGCCGCCGCACCGCCCGACAGCCAACCGGTCAGCGCCGCCTGCAGAGGCGTCTGGTAGGAATGCTGGCCGTTCTTCGCCTGGGCCACCGGCGGGGCGTCGGGCGCGCCGCCCGGCATCTTGCGCGCCGTTTGGAACAGCGTGTCGTCGAGGTCGGTAAAGACCATCAGGCGCACGGCATCGCCGGCCGGCGGCCCGGCGCTCACGGCGCGCTTCCGATCCAGGGCGCCGGCGGGGCGGCGGCCACGTGACGGGCCACCGCGCCGTCGCCCAGCACCGCGCCGCCCAGGGCCACGCGCGCGCCCAACCGCCGGATCAGGCCCGGGTCGATGGCGGCCAGGCTGGTGTCGGCGGCCAACAGCACGCCGCCCGCGGCCACCGGGTCGACGTTATAGACATAACAGCGGATCCCTAGCCCCTCGTGATCGGCGAAGCTCAGCCCACGGGCGATGTCGTGGCCCGGCAGGATGGGCGACCGCGTCGTGGCCGAGAACAGCACGTCGCGCCCGAGCCCGGCGCTTGCCGCCGCCGCCTCCAGCGCCTCGGCCATCAGAAAGGGCTCCCACACGTGCTCGCCCATGCCGAGCACGTGCCAGGGCGGCTGTGTCGCGGCCCGAGCCGCACCGCGACGGCCGCCCCGTCCGGCATCCCGCCCGACGCCGCGTCCGGCACCCCGTCCGACGTCCCGTTCGGCATCGCGCCCGACGCCGCGTCCGGCAACCCGCCCGATGTCCCGTGCTGCGCCCCGGCCCAGTTCGGGGCTCAACTCGGGTCCCAGCTCGGGTCCCAGCCTAGTGGGGATGGCGGCCGGCGCCCAGGCGGGCCGCCCGACCAGCGCCTGCAGCAGCGGCGCGGGGTGCGGGCGCGGGCTCCGCTCGAGCCGCCCCAGCCGCGCATCGCCCGGCATCAGCGCACCGGGGCGCGGTGCCGGGCGCACGATGTCGGCGTCCGGCAGCGTGCGCAGCGGTGCGGCAGGATCGGCCTGCCAGCGGTGCCGCCCCGCCAGCAGCGACACGGTCTCGAACCCGCGCGGCGTCTCGCTCCGCCGCCCCGGCCGGCCCGCCGGCGCCGCGCTCGACGCGCCGCTCCAGTCGGTCAGCACTGCCAGCACGCGGCGCTGGAAGGGGCCGAGCCCCGCCGCCTGCAGCGCGGTCGCCAGATTGGCCGCCGTGCGCCCGGTCGAGGCCTCGTCGTCGACGATCACCAGCGTCCGCGCCGCGCGCACGGCTTCGGCCACCGCGGGATCGGGCGGGGTGTGCACCAGGTGGCCCGACGCGTGGCTGTGCGCCTCGACGAACTGGGCCAGCAGCGGCGGTCCCAGCGGCGTGCGCGTGGTCGCTAAGTAGACAGTGTCGCCTCGACCGGTGCGGGCGAGCCACGCGTCGTGCACCCCGGCGCCGAGCCCGATCGCCGTCTCGGCCATGCCCAGCATCAGGATCGGCCCCGGCAGGTCGACGGGCAGCTTGGCAGCGAGGTCGGTGAAGGCGCGGCGCATGGTCGAGGGCGCGACGGGCACATGACGGCCCAGCACGCGCGAGACGAAGAGAAAGGCGCGACGCGGGTTGATCCGCTCGCCAAAGCCGAACAGCGCCTCGGCCGACCAGTCGGCGCGCGCGACCACCGTCTCGATCCGGCCCGTGCCCAGCCGCGCGCTTTGGTGCGTGCCCGGCGGCATTCCCGGCCGCGTGCCCGGCTGCGTGTCCGGCTGTGCCGGGGCGGGGGCGGCGCAGTTGGCCGGGACGGGTGCGCCAGGTGCGGCGTCGACGGCTGCCGCATCGGCTGAACGGGTGTCGGCGGGCTGGATACCGGCGGGCGGGGCGTCGGCGGGCGGGGCGTCGGCGGGGGCGGTATCGGCCGCCGCCGCGCGGGTGCCAAGCCCGGCGCGAACGTCGTGAAACTTTGATGCCCCCACGTGCGTGCCCTTGGACTTCTGTCGTTGTGTGTCGAAAACTAGATCCCTAAAAGGCTGTGAACAGGCGCCGATCGCTACCCAGCGGCGGTGCTTGGCGCCGCGGGGGACCGGCGCCACAGACGGCGAGCCGGGCCTTCCGGCTGATCGGGCGGGGAGTTTTCTGGCATGGCCGTTTCACTTTCGAAGGGGCAGACCGTCAGCCTGACCAAGGGCGGTGGCGCAAGCGATCCGGGCCTTACGAAGCTGCACTTCGGCCTGGGCTGGGACCCGGTGCCCAAGAAGAAGGGCTTTCTCGGCGGCCTGTTCGGCGGCGGCTCAGAAGAGATCGACCTCGACGCCTCGGTCATCGTCTTCGACGACGCGCGCCAGATGATCGAGATGGTCTGGTTCCGCAAGCTGCGCTCGGACGACGGTGCCATCCAGCACACCGGCGACAACCTGACGGGCGAGGGAGAGGGCGACGACGAGAGCATCAAGGTCGACCTCGGCGCGCTGAACCCGGCGGCGTCGGCGCTGGTGTTCCTGGTCAACTCGTTCCGCGGCCAGACCTTCGACGAGGTCGAGAACGCGTTCTGCCGCGTGGTGGACGACAGCAACGATACCGAGATCGCGCGCTTTACCCTGGCCGAAAAGGGGGGCCACACCGGCGTGATCCTGGGCATCGCCAGCAAGAGCGGCGGCACCTGGTCGTTCAAGGCGGTGGGCGAGCCCAGCTCCAGCCGCTCGGCGCCCGACATGGCCGCAGCGGCCGCCAAATGGCTGTGACGGACGGCGCCGGAAAGGCCGCGCGCCGCCGTTCAGCCGATCAATCATCGGTTGTGTTGACCCTACGCTAGGATAAGCCGACACGGATGCGGGCCCGGCAGGTGCCTAACGCGGCCTTCGTGCTGTAGGCTCGGCCCGTCGGGCGGCGGCCGCCGACGCCAGGGCATCGCGTGGACCACAGACGACGGGGACAGGATGAGCACGACACTGACCGCAGGGGGCAACGCTCCCGTCACCGGCGACGAGGTCGTCGTCGAGGTGGCCTGGACCGGCAGCGGTAGCCTGCCGAGCGTCGACGTCTCGGCATTCGTGCTCAAGGGCGACGGCAAGGTCCGCTCGGACAACGACATGATCTTCTTCAACCAGCCCAAGCTCGGCGACGGTTCGGTCCAGATG
Source organism: Pseudomonadota bacterium (assembly GCA_039026175.1). Classification (GTDB taxonomy): domain Bacteria; phylum Pseudomonadota; class Alphaproteobacteria; order Rhodobacterales; family Rhodobacteraceae; genus Thermohalobaculum. Next base: position 1,744 of record JBCCMW010000008.1, on the reverse strand, counting down.
GCGACCGAGAGCGGGGTGACCCGCTACACCATCCACGCCGGCCGGTTGGACAGCGCGATCGAGAAGATCGCCTTTACCGCCACGATCGACGGCGGCGGCAACTTCGGCGCCTTCAGCGGCGCGCGGGTGCGGGTGATGGGCGGCGGCAACGAGCAGGTCGCTTTTCTGCCCGAGCTCAAGGGCCGGTCCGAGGCGGCGCTGATCCTAGGCGAGTTCTACAAGCGCAACGGCGCGTGGAAGTTCCGCGCCGTCGACCAGGGCTTTAACGGCGGGCTGAAGCCGCTGGCCGAGAATTATGGCGTGGATGTCGAGGGGCGATCCGGCCCCATCCCCATCCTCTGCCCCTGCGGCCCCGCCGCCCCCGGCCGCCCCGCCGCCGGCGGCGCCACCGCCGCCCAAGCCTGCCGCGGCCCCGCCGTCGGCACCGCCCGTCAGCCTGTCAAAGGTGTCGCTGACGAAATCGGCGCCCTCGGTCAGCCTCGAGAAAAAGGGCGGCTCGCTCGGCGAGATCAAGGTCAACCTCAACTGGAACCAGGGCACCAAGAAGGGGCTGCTGGGCTCGATGTTCGGGCCCAAGGCCATCGACCTCGATCTCTGCTGTCTGTACGAGATGATGGACGGCGAGGCGTTCGGCGTGCAGGCGCTGGGCAACAACTTCGGCCGCTACAACGGTCGGCCGTGGATCGAGCTGTCGGGCGACGACCGCTCGGGCGCGGTCAGCGACGGCGAGTGGCTGCGTATCAACGGCGACCAGTGGTCCAACATCCGCCGCGTGCTGGTCTTTGCGATGATCTACGAGGGCGTGCCGAACTGGTCGGCCACCGACGGCGTGGTGCGTATCCTGGCGCCGAACCAGCCCGAGATCGAGGTCAAGCTGGAGGGCACCGGACAGGAGCGGATCTGTGCCGTCGCGATGTTCGAAAACGAGGGCGGCAACTTCAAGATCACGCGCGAGAACCGCTACTTCCAGGGCGCGCCGATGATGGGCAACACGTACCGCTTCCCGATCAGCTGGGGCGTCGGGCGCAAGTAACGCGCGCACGGGTAACGGGCATCTGTCGCGCCGGCACCCGTCCAGGGGGCAAGTAATGCCTGCAGGGCGACTGATCGCCCATTTCCGCTTGCGTCGCGTCCCGCGGCACAGCACTTAGCGTCAGGCTGGGACATCCGGCCGCACTCATACACCACGCCGCCCCATGGCGGCACGCCGCGGCAGCCGCCGCCGCCGCGGCCGCACCTGCAGGGAGACCACGATGCTCGGTTGGCTCAAGGAAAACGTCGCATCGGCCCGTCAGAAGCTGGCGACCGAGGTATCGAAGTTCAAAAACAAGGACTTCATGATGGCGGTCGTGTCGGGCTGCGCCATCGTGGCTGCGGCCGACGGCAGCGTGTCGTCGGAAGAAAAGCAAAAGATGGTCGGGTTCATCCAGAACTCGGACGAGTTGAAGGTCTTTGACCTGCAGGACGTCATCAAGGCGTTCAACGACATCTCGGCCAAGTTCGAGTTCGACGTCGAGATCGGCCGCGGCGAGGCGCTGCGCCACATCGCCAAGATCAAGGGCAAGTCGGGCGCCGACCGGCTGCTGGTGCGCGTCTGCTGTGCGATCGGCGCCGCCGACGGCGACTTCGACGAAGACGAGCGCAAGGCCGTCGCGATGATCGCCCGCGAGCTGGGCCTCGACCCGTCCGAATTCGACCTCTGAGGCGCACCGGCCCGGCGCGCCCGGCCCGGCAAGCCCCGTCG
>JBCCMW010000007.1:0-28763 GCA_039026175.1 Pseudomonadota bacterium | reverse complement strand
CGACCAGCGCCTCGGCCTCGGCCTCTTTGTCGAAGATCCGGCCGAGCTTGAGCATGTCGCCGAACAGCAGCTCCATCGACGCAGGCGGCACCTCGCCGTCCAGATGCACGCAGCTCTCGGTCAACACCAGGGTAGGAATGTCGAAGGCGGCCAGCGTGTCGGGCGTCACCTCGCCGCCGGGGCGCATGCCATAGTACCAGCCGGCAAAAAAGAAGTCGGGCTCGACCGAGAGCAGGTTCTCCATCGTCGGGTACTTGGGCGCCAGCTCGGGGATATCGCCCTGCGCCGCGGCAAAGGTCTCGTCGACCTTGTACCAGCCGCTGATGCCGGTGACGCCGACCATCTGCGGCTGCAGGTCCAGCGCGAAGAACATCTCGGTCATGTTGAGATCGTGCACCACGGCGCGCGTGGGCACGGCATCGATGGTCAGCGCGGTGCCGCAGCTCTCCACGGTGACCGGATGGTCGGCCGATGCAGCAGTGGCGGCCAGTCCGGTGACGAGAGCGGTGGCAAGGCCGGTGGCCAGACCCGTGGCCAGGGCTGCGTGGACAAGGGGTCGCGTCGGTCTCATGCGGACTTCTCCTGTGGCGGTGGGGTGTCGAAGACGAGCAGCGGACGGCCGTCGCGGGGATGCGGCAGCCGGTAGACGGCTAGGTCGAAGACGTCGCGGATGCGCGCGTCCGACAGCGCTTCGGCCGGCGGGGCGCAGCACAGCACCCGCCCCCCGGCCATCACGGCGACCCGGTCGGCGACGTCGGGCGCCAGCGTCAGATCGTGCAGCACGGCGACGACGGTGATGCCCAGCGCTGCGACGGTCGCCATCAGGTCGACCCGCGCGCGGGGGTCCAGGTTGTTGGTCGGCTCGTCCAGCAACAGCACCGTGGGCTCCTGCGCCAGCGCGCGGGCCAGCGCCAGGCGCTGACGCTCGCCGCCCGACAGCGCGGCCAGCGGGCGCGCGGCCAGATGCACGGCCCCGGCGGTGGCCAGCGCGCGGGCCACGGCGCGGCGGTGTGCCTCGACCGGGGCGCGGCGCAGGTGCGGGATACGGCCCAGCGCGACATAGTCGCCGCCGCGCAGGCGCAGGTCGGGCCGGTCGCTCTGGGCCATCACGGCGATACGGCGGGCACGCTCGCGCGGGGCGATGGCGGCCATATCCCGATCGCCCAGCCAGACGCGCCCCGACGTGGGCCGCACCTGTCCGGCCATCAGCCGCATCAGCGTCGTCTTGCCCGCACCGTTGGGGCCCACAATGGCCAGCCGCTCGCCTGCCCTGACGGCCAACGACGCCTCCGCGACCGGCGCCGTGCCGTCGCGCGCGCGCCAGACGACCCGCTCGACCGAGATCGGCTCGGCCACCGGGCCTGTCCTGGCCTCAGCCGTCCGCATCGGGCGCCTGCCGCTCGATCACCATCGCGCAGGGGATGCGCGCCAGCGTCTTGCCGGCCAGGCCGTCGGGGCGCTCGGTCTCGCGGGTCCAGCCCTCGTCGCTGCCGGCGTACCGCGCGGCAAAGGCGACCAGGGCATCGATGTCCGCCGTCCCCTCGATGTCGCCGAACAGGTAGCAGCCCTTGCCGTCGGCGCGGTAGGCAACGGTGCAGGGCCGATCGCAGCCCGCCATGCAGGCCACGCCGTCGATGCAGAAGGCGGCATCGAGCAGCCCGCTCCGCTGCGCCACCGCCACCGCGACGCGCAGCTTCGAGATCAGCTCATAGCCCGGGAGGCAGCGCTCGCCCGTGCGTCGGCAGCGGGTGCAGACGGTGATGCAGTGGCCCGGCGCTGCGCCGGCCTGCAGAGCGTCGCCGGGGGTGGGCGGGATCTGGCGCATGGGACTTGGCTCCCCGGGCTGTGGGGACCGAGAGCCGGTGATGGGGCCGGGGCGGACACGCCACCCGTTCAGGCCGCGAGAGCCCGTGCGTTGCCATCGTCATCTCCCGGCCGAAGCACCCCGCCCGGCCACAGGTTTCAAGGCGATGGCAGGTCTCCTGGCTCACGGGTCGTCGCGGTCGCCCCGCCTTCCCGGCGCCGGGGCGCCAGTGGCTGGATGGAGCACCGCTCTCCGCTTACAGTTGCGGGGGCAGCGACGGCCTTGGCCCCTGATGGGTACGCCTCACCGTCTTCCCTTTTCATCCGCGGCGCTCTCGCGGCGCGCGGAACCATCGGGCCTGAGCAAGACAGTTTCGCGGCGGGGGGTCAAGACGTCGCAGCGCGCGGTCGTTCCATGGTCGCGCCCCGCCCCGGCCCGGCCGGTGCGCGCTGTCGCCGACATCTGCGCCCAGCGCGGATTGGCGCCAGGGCAGGGAGGGGCGCGCCGGACGGCGCGGCGGCGGTTGCGCGCCCCCTTGAACGGGCGCGGACGGGCCGCCACGTGTGGCAAGCGGCCGCACCCTAGCAACCTGTTCTGGAGTGATCGATGACCGCTTCCGCCGCCCACGATGCGCCCGACACCGTGCCCGCCACTACCCCCGGCCGCACCCCTGTTTGGTGGCGCGGGGGCTATATGCTGCTGTTTCTGGCCGCCTTCTACGTCGCGCAGATCGTGCAGGCGCTGGTGGCGCTGGTGCAGTTCCTGGCGTTGCTGGCGTTCGGCCGGGTGAACCCGCACCTTGCGGGCTTCGGCGCGGGGCTTGCGGCCTGGCTGGCCCAGGTGTCGCGGTTCCTGACCGGGGCGTCCGAGCGTCGGCCCTGGCCCTTCGCCGCCTGGCCCGAGGGCAAGGCCGAGGCGCGCTGAGCCGGCCGCGGCGTCACGGCGGGAACTCGGCGCCCGACCAGTCGAACAACCGGCCGCTCTGGCCCGGCTGCAGCCCGGCCAACACGTCCAGCAGGTGGGCGGCCGAGACGTCGGGATCCATCAGCCGTTCGGCCGGGACGGCGCCGCGGAACGGCGCCGAGAGCGCGGTGCGCACCGTGCCGGGCTGCAGGCCCACGATCACCAGCTCGCGCCGCCGCCGCGCTTCCTCGATCGCCAGGCAGCGGATGACCTGGTTCACCGCCGCCTTGGCCGCGCGATAGGCGTACCAGCCGCCCGCCGCATTGTCCGAGATCGAGCCGACGCGGGCCGACAGCACGGCATAGACCGCTGGCCCCCGGCGGGGCATCCGGGGCAGGAAGTGCTTGGCGACCAGCGCGGGGCCGGTGGCGTTAATCGCGAAACTGCGGGCAAAGGCGTCGGGCGACACGTCGCGCCACGTCTTCTCGGGCATCATGGCGCCGTCGTGCAGCAGCCCGCTGGCGACGATGACCAGCCGCAGCGCGCCCTCCTCGATCCCCGCGGCCGCCGCGGCGATCGAGGCCTCGTCCTCCAGATCCAGCCGTCCCGGGTGCGCGGTCCCGCCGACGGGTGCGCCGCCGCGGCTGAAGGCGTGCACGCGGTCGATGCCCGGCGCGCCGTCCAGCAGCCGGACAAAGGCGCCACCGATGCCGCCGGATGCACCGACCACCGCCGCCGCGGCGCCGGGCCCCAGGTGAGAGAAGTCCGCCATGGCGCGGGAGCTGCAGCGCGCCCAGCGCGCGTCAACGGGCTGGGGCGCGCGGCCGCAGGCGCAGCCGGGTCTAGCGCCCCTTCCACACGGGCGGGCGCTTGGCCAGGAACGCCTCCATGCCTTCGCGGTGGTCCTCGGACATATAGCACATGGTCACCAGGTCCGCGTCCTCGGCCGCCGGCCCGTCGGCGATGACCCTGCGCAACCCCTCCTTGGTCGCACGCATTGTCAGCGGCGCATGGCCGGCCAGCGTCTCGGCCATCGCGCGGGCACGGGCCAGCACGGCGTCGGCATCGGGCAGCACCTCGGAGACGAGACCCATGGCCAGAGCCTCCTCCGCGCCGACCAGCCGGGCCATCAGGATCATGTCGCTGACCCGCCCGGGCCCGACCAGCGCCGTCAGCCGCGCGAGGTTGCCGACCGAGAGACAGTTGCCGAGCGTGCGGGCGATGGGAAAGCCGAACTTGAGCCGCGCGTCGGTGATGCGCAGGTCGCAGCACGCAGCGATCGCCGCGCCGCCGCCGGTGCAGGCGCCGGTGATGGCGGCGATGGTGGGCACGGGGCACCGCTCGACATCGGCCATCACGCCGTTCATCCGGTGTTCGTAGTCCAGCGCGTCCTGCGGCACGCTGAAGCCGCGGAAGTGCGTCATGTCGGTACCCGCGGCAAACGCCCGGCCGCCCGCGCCCTGGACGATGATCGCCTTGACGCTGCCGTCGGTGGGCACGGTGCGGCAGATCTCGGCCAGCCCCAGGTACATCGGGATGGTCAGCGCGTTGCGCGTGGCCGGGCGGTTGAAGGTGACGGTCGCGATCCCGTCGGCGACCGCGTACAGCAGGTCCGCGCCCGGGTCGGTGTCGTTCTTGGCGGGGGTGGCGGCGGTATCGGGGCCCATGGCGCTCTCCGGTCGATCCAGTCGGTGGAGAGTTTAGGGCGCAGGCTGCCGCCCAGATAGGGCCGCGTCCCGCCTGTGGGCGCGAAAGCCGGTTCGCGTGCGCGTCCGGGCGCTCGGGCCCCGGGGCTGGGCTTCTCACTGGGCTTCTCAGACGCGCCGGCGACCCATGTACGCCATCATGCCGAGCGCGCCCAGCAGCAGCGGCACCATCAGCGGCACGGGCGCCAGCGCCTGTGCGACACCGGGGGTGAAACCGGCCGTCGCAATCGCGCTCTCGTCGGTGGGCATGGCGAGCGGAGCGCCCTCGAGCGCTGCGGCCGAGAACGGATAGCCGTGGCCGACCAGCGCCACCGGATTGCCATCGCGCGCAATGATTGCTGCCGGGCACGGCGCGGCGACGCAGCCCGCCGTCACCTGGTCGATCCCCGTCGGCGCAACGCGCAGCCCGCCGCTGGCGTCGGGAGACACCGTCACAGCCGCCGCGCTGGCGGCCGACAGGGTGAAAGCCGTCACGGTGCTTAGCACGATGGATCGCATGACCGATCTCCTGGCGCTGCCAACAAGGTCAACGTCCCGGAGAATCTGCGGATGGTCAATTCACCCTATGGTTGAGGGGGCGGATTTTCTCGCAATAAAACAGCACGACCGGAAACACTGCCCACCTAACGAGCAGAGCGGCACAACAAGAAGGCAGCTTTTGCCCATGTCGTTAGGTAAGTCCCAGCGCAAGACGCTTCTAGATGTCAGGATCGATAGAAGTATTCGACCAGAAACATCGGCACCGCCGGCACATAGGTACAGAGCAGCAGCACCGCCAACAGGACGGCCACAAAGTAGACATTCACGCGCGTGACGTCCCAGATCCGCGCATTCGCCACCGAACAGGCGGTGATCAGGACCGAGGCGACGGGCGGGGTCTGCTGCCCGATGGCCAGGTTCAGCGTGACGATCAGGCCGAAGTGGACCGGATCGATCCCCGCTGCCTGGACGAGTGGGATCACGATGGGGATCACCAGGATGATCGCCGCGGCCGAGTGGATGAAGAAGCCGATAATCAGGAAGAAGACATTCAGAATGAGCAGGATCACCCAGGTCTGATCGGTGATCGCCAGGATGCCGGCGGCCATCTCCTGGGGCACCTGCGCGCGGGTCAGGAACCCGCCCATCAGCACCGAGGCAGCGACCAGCACCATCACCACCGCGGTCTGCATGCCGCCGTCCAGCATCGCGCGCTTGAGGTGGCGCACATCGATGTCGCCGTACCAGAACCCCACGGCAAAGGCGGCCAGCACGGCCAGGCCCGCGGCCTCGGTCGCGGTGACAAATCCGCCGAAGATGCCGCCCAGGATGATGATCGGCAGCGAGAAGGCGGGCAGCGCGTCGACGAAGGTCTGGCGCAGGCGCTTGGTGTTGAACGCCTCCTCGACCGGCAGATTGTAGCGCCGGGCGAACATGTAGGCGACGAACATCAGCCCCGCGGCGCCCAAGAGCCCGGGCACGAACCCCGCGACAAAGAGCTGCTCGACCGAGGTGTTGGCCGATGTCGCGTACAGGATCATCGGGATCGAGGGCGGGATGATGATCGCCAGCGACGCCGAGGACGAGGTGACGGCGGCCGAGAAGGCTGGCGAATAGCCGCGCTTCTTCATCTGCGGGATCAGCACCGAGCCGAGCGCTGCCACGTCGGCCACGGCCGAGCCCGAAATCTCGGCAAAGAACAGCGACACGCCGATGTTCACCATCGCCAGCCCGCCGCGCACGAAGCCGACCAGGGCCGAGACGAAGGCGATCAGCCGGTCCGTCACGCCGCCCGCGTTCATGATGGCGCCCGCCAGCACGAACATCGGGATCGCGATCAGAGAGAACTTCGTGGCGCCGTCGTACATATCGAGGGCCACGCTGAAGAGCTGGCTGGTCCCCTCGAAGGCCAGGATGCCCACGACGCCGGCTACGGCCAGCGCCACGGCGATGGGCACGTTCAGGCAGATCAGCAGCACGATCACCGCGAGGAGGAGCAGCATCTCCATGGTCTCAGCCCCGCTTCTCGAGATCGGCGCCATCGCGCGTGTCGGTGCCGAACTGTTTCTCGGCCTCGGCGATCTCGTGCTCGATCTCCACGGCTTCCAGCGAGATGCCGCGCGAGACCAGCGACAGGTAGCCGGGGAAAGAGAGCAGCGAGCACAGAATGAAAAGCACCGCACCGATCGGGATCACCGACTGGGTGAGGTAGACCGGCACCCAGGGCAGCGACGTCAGCCCCATGTCGCCCAGGATCAGCAGGACCTGGAAACCCATCCAGCCGAGCAGCGCGAAAAAGCCCAGCACCACCGCCTCGGCGACCCAGGCGCAGTACAGCCGCGCGGGCATCGGGATCGCCAGCAGCGCACCGTCGAAGCCGATGTGCTTGCGCTTCAGCGCCGCCAGCGCTGCCCCGTAGTACGTGATCCAGGCCAGCATCACCGATGCGACCTCGTCGTACCAGGACGGCGAACTGCCGGCCAAGCGCATCAGCACCGCGTAGATCACCACGACGGTCAGCAGGGTCATCAGGACGATGACGAACCACTCGAGCACCGCCTCGATGGCCTTGGAGACGAGGGTCAGCATGGGCTGGATCTCCGCCGCCGGTCGGGCGTGCCGGGCCCGCGCCTGCGGGAACCGGCGCCCGGGCGGACGCGGACTGGGTGCGTGCGGGGCGAAGGCCGGGCCGCGCCAGCGCGCCGCCCGGCCGTGACGATCAGCCGGGGCTTACGAGCCCGAGGCCAGCGACTGCACCTGGTCGATCAGGGCGGCGCCGCCCTCGACCGAGCTCGAGAACTCGTCATAGATCGGCTTCGAGGCGGCGATGAACGCCGCGGTGTCGGCCTCGTTCACCTCGACCCCGGCGGCCTTGATCACCTCCAGCAGCTCGACCTCAAGCTGGGCGGCCTTCTCGTAGACGAAGTCCTGTGTCTCGCTGCCGCAAGCCGTCAGCAGCGCCTGCGCATCCGCGTCCAGCCCGTCGAACGCGCTCTTGGACATCAGCAGATAGCCCGGCGTGTACACGTGCCCGGTGATCGAGAGGTACTTCTGCACCTCCTGGAACTTGGCCGAGGCGATCTGGGCGTAGGGGTTCTCCTGCCCGTCGATCACGCCGGTCTGAAGCGCGGTGAACACCTCGGAGAAAGCCATCGGCGTGGGGTTCGCGCCGTAGAGCTCGAACATCTTCACGCGCCACGCCCCCTTGGGCGTGCGGAGCTTGATGTCGGCCAGATCGTCGGGCTTGTCGATCGGGCGCGTGTTGTTGGTGATGTGGCGAAAGCCGTTCTCCCAGTACGCGACGATGTGATAGCCGTTGTCGTTAGCCGCGGCCTGGAACGTGTCGCCCAGCTGCTCGGCCACGGCGCGCATGTGGTCGCGGTCCTGGATGATGTAGGGCATTTCGAACACGCCGAAGGTCTCGCTGACCGACGACATCACCGAGGACGGCAGCGAAAAGTCGACCTGGCCAAGGCGCAGTTTCTGCAACAGCTCGCGGTCCTTGCCGAGCTGCGAGGAGCCGAAGGTGGCGACGGTGTGCGCGCCGCCCGACTTCTCGGCCACGCACTCGGCGAACGCGTTGGCCGAGGCTTCGAACAGCGAGCCGGGCGCGCCGACGTGGCCGAACTTGAACTCCTTGGCCGAGGCGGCTGTGGCGGCCAGGCCCAGTGCGACGGCAGCGCCGGCGAGCAGCGACGTGATTTTCATCGTATTCCCTCCCTGAGTGATGCCCACGCTACGTGGGTTAGGCGTTGTTCTGGTGGTCTCCTGCCCAGGTTGCCCTGCCTGCGCAAGATTCTTTCGCTACGTCCCAGATCGGTCCAAACCGGGCCAAACCGGGCCGAGGGGCCGGCGGTCACTCCGCCGCGCGCGCGGTGGCCTGGCCGTCCCCGGTCAGCACCGCCATCGCGGCCGCGACCCCGCCCGCGCGGTGCGGCACACCGGCAAGCTTGAGCCCCATCTCGACGCCGGCCAGCGTGCCCATCAGGCTGAGATCGTTGAAGTCGCCAAGATGCCCGATGCGGAAGATCCGGTCGGCGACTTTGGACAGCCCCGCGCCCAGCGACATGTCGAAATTGTCCAGCACCACCTTGCGCAGCGCGTCGGCCGAATGACCCTCGGGCATCATCACCGCGGTCAGCGAGGACGAGTAGTAGCGCGGCTCGCGGCACAGGATCTCCAGCCCCCAACCCTCGACCGCGGCGCGGGTGGCGGCGGCGTGGCGGTCGTGGCGGGCGAAGACGCGGTCCAGCCCCTCCTCGTGCAGCATGTCGATGGCCTCGACCAGGCCGTACAGCAGGTTGGTCGCCGGCGTGTAGGGGAAGTAGCCGCGCGCGTTCGGCCCCTCCATGTCGTGCCAGTCCCAATAGCTGCGGGCCAGGCGCGCGGTCTGGGTGGCGGCCCAGGCCTTGTCGCTGACGGCGTTGAAGCTGAGCCCAGGGGGCAGCATCAGGCCCTTCTGCGAGCCGCTGACCGTCACGTCCACGCCCCAGGCGTCGTGGCAGTAGTCGATGGAGGCGAGCGACGAGATCGTGTCGACCATCAACAGCGCCGGGTGGCCCGCCGCGTCGATCGCCGCGCGCACGGCCGGAATGTCCGAGGTGCAGCCCGTCGAGGTCTCGTTGTGCACCACGCAGACGGCCTTGATCGCGTGCCCGGTGTCGGCGCGCAGGCGCGCCTCGATGGCCGGCTCGTCGGCGCCGCGGCGCCAGTCCGTCTCGATGAACTCGGTCACGAGGCCCAGCTTGCCGGCCATCTTGTGCCACAGCGTGGCGAAGTGGCCGGTCTCGCACATCAGCACCCGGTCGCCGGGGCTGAGCGTGTTGACCAGCGCCGCCTCCCACGCCCCGGTGCCCGAAGCGGGGAAGATCACCACCCGCGCCTCGGTCTTGAAGATCGCCTTCATGCCGTCCAGCGCGCGCCGCCCGATGTCGCCAAAGCCCGGGCCGCGGTGGTCGATGGTGGGATAGTCCATCGCGCGCAGCACCCGGTCGGGCACGTTGGTCGGCCCCGGGATCTGCAGAAAATGGCGGCCCGCGGTGCGCGGCGTGTCGGTCATCGGCGTTTCCCCCTGGCCGGTCCCGTGGTGCACCGGCGGCGGCAACGACCCTTGCGCGCGCCTGCCAGCCTGTGCGACGTGTTTTGTATACAAGATACACGAGGGGGCGCCCTGTCAATGCAGACGATCCGCGATGCCAGCACCTCGCCCCTGGCCCGGCGGCTGAAGGCAGCGTTGCAGGGCGACGTGCTGTTCGACGCGTTTTCGCGCGGGCGCTATTCCACCGACGCGTCGATCTACCAGATCGTGCCCCGCGGCGTGGTCGTGCCCCGCGATGGCGAGGATCTGGCCGCCACGCTGGCCGTCGCGCGGGCCGAAGGCGTGCCGGTGCTGCCCCGGGGCGGCGGCACCTCGCAGTGCGGACAGACGGTGGGCGAGGCCATCGTGCTGGACTGTTCGCGCCACCTGAACCGGATCGTCGAGATCGACGTCCAGAACCGGCGCGCCGTGGTCGAGCCCGGCATCGTGCTGGACGTGCTGAACAAGGCGCTGAAGCCCCACGGGCTGTGGTACCCGGTCGACGTCTCGACCGGCTCGCGCGCCACCATCGGGGGCATGACGGCCAACAACTCGTGCGGCGCCCGCTCGCGCCGCTATGGCATGTCGCGCGACAACGTCCTGGCCATCGACGCGATCCTGGCCGACGGCAGCCGCGCGCGCTTCGGCCCCGTCGGCAACGCGGCGCATGGGCCCGACCCCGCGCTGGTCGCCGACCTGCTGGCCCTGGGGCGGCGCGAGGCGGCGGAGATCGACGCGCGCTTTCCCAAGGTCGACCGCCGGGTCGGCGGCTACAACATCGACGCGCTGGCCCCGGACGTGTTGGCCCCGGATGGGCCGGTCAACCTGGCCACGCTGCTGGTCGGCTCCGAGGGTACGCTGGCGCTGTCCGAGCGCATCGAGCTCAAGCTCTCGCCCCTGCCGGGCCCAAAGCTGACCGGCGTCTGCCATTTCCCGACCTTCCGCGCGGCGATGGAAGCCGCGCAGCACCTCGTCACGCTGGACCCCGTCGGGATCGAGCTGATCGACCACAACATGATCCGCCTGGCGCGCGAGAACGCCGTCTTCCGCCCGGTGCTGGAGGAGTTCGTCCGCGGCGCGCCCGAGGCGCTGCTGCTGGTCGAGTTCGCCGAGGCCGAGCGCAAGGAGAACCGCCGCCGCCTGGACGCGCTGCACGACGTGATGTCCGACCTGGGCTACGGGTTCGGCGTGCCGGGCAAGGCCGAGGGCGGGGTGGTCGAGGCCACCGACCCCGGCCTGCAGGCGCGCATCGGCGAGGTCCGCAAACAGGGCCTCAACATCATGATGTCGATGAAGTCCGACGGCAAACCCGTCAGCTTTGTCGAGGACTGCTGCGTGCGGCTGGAGGATCTGGCCGACTATACCGAGCGGCTGACCGCGATCTTCCGCAAGTACGGCACCGACGGCACCTGGTACGCCCATGCCTCGGTCGGGACGCTGCACGTGCGCCCGGTGCTGAACCTCAAGCTGGACACCGGGGTCAAGGCGCTGCGCGGCATCGCCGAGGAGGCGTTCGAGCTGGTCCGTACCTACCGCGGCGCGCACTCGGGCGAGCACGGCGACGGGCTGGTCCGGTCGGAATTCCACGCCGCGATGTTCGGTGCGCGCATGGCCGAGAACTTTGCCTGGGTGAAGGACCGGCTGGACCCCGACGGCATCCTGAACCCCGGCAAGATCGTGCGCCCGCCGAAAATGGATGACCGTTCGCTGATGCGCTACGGGCCGGGCTATGCGGTGGCCGAGCGCGAGACGGTGTTCGACTGGCCGCGCTACGCGGGCGCCGGGCGCGGCCTGCAGGGCGCCGTCGAGATGTGCAACAACAACGGGGCGTGCCGCAAGCTGGAGGGCGGCGTGATGTGCCCCTCCTACCGCGTGACGCGCGAAGAGCGCGACGGCGTGCGCGGCCGGGCGAACACGCTGCGCCTCGCGCTGTCGGGCCAGCTGGGCGAGGACGCCTTCGCCTCGGACGCGATGGCCGAGACCATGGCGCTCTGTGTCTCGTGCAAGGGCTGCCGGCGCGAATGCCCGATGTCCGTGGACATGGCCAAGCTCAAGGTCGAGGTGACGGCAGCGCGGGCGCGAAAGCGCGGCCTCAAGCTGCGCTACCGGCTGGTGGCGTACATGCCCGCCTATGCGCGCGCGGCGGCCGCGGTGGCGCCGCTGGCGAACCTGCGCAACAGCGTCGCGCCGCTGGCCTGGGCGATGGAGCGGGTGGCGGGGATCGCGGCCTCGCGCCCCCTGCCCGCCTTCCGGCGCGACTGGTTCCGCAACCGGGGCACGGCAGCGGACATGGCGGACGCCGACGTGATCCTGCTGGCCGACACCTTCAACCGCCACTTCGAGCCCGAGCACCTGCACGCGGCCGAGGCGGTGCTGGCCGCGGCGGGCCTGCAGGTGGCCCACGCCGTTGCCCCCACGGCGCCCGAGCGGCCGCTCTGCTGCGGGCGGACGTACCTGGCGACCGGGCTGGTCGAGCGCGCCCGGGCCGAGATGCGCCGCACGGCCGAGGCGCTGGCCCCCGCGCTGAGCCGCGGCGTGCCGGTCGTGGGTCTCGAACCCTCGTGCCTGCTGAGCTTCCGCGACGAGGCGCCCCGCCTGCTGGACGCCGACACCTGGCCCGAGGCGTGGGGCAGCCAAGTCATGCTGCTGGAGGAGTACCTGGCCAAGCTGGCGGCGGACGGCAGCCTGGCCCTGCCGCTGGCCCCCATCGCTGCGCGCCGCGCGCTGGTGCACGGGCACTGCCACCAGAAGGCGTTTGCGCAGATGGGCGCGGTCGAGCGGGTGCTGCGCCTGATCCCGGGGCTGGAAGTCGAGATCGTCGACAGCTCGTGCTGCGGTATGGCCGGCAGCTTCGGCTACCAGGCCGAGACGCAGGACGTCTCGCGCGCCATGGCCGAGGCCTCGCTGATCCCGGCCGTGCGCGCGGCGGACGCCGAGACCGTGGTGGTGGCCGACGGCACCTCGTGCCGCCACCAGATCGCCGATCTGGCGGACCGCGGCGCGGTGCACGTGGTCGCCGTGCTGGCCGAAGCGGTGGCCGCTGCACGGGCGAGCGAGCCGCAGCCTCTGGCGGCCGAGTAGGAGGGCAGCGCATGGACGGCAACCACCAGTCCCCCCACCAGCCCCCGGGCGAGGCGATCGAGCGCCGCAGCCTGGGCGACGCTCTGGTCGAACGACTGCGCACCCTGATCGTCGAGGGGGCGCTGAAGCCGGGCGAGAAGCTCAACGAACGGGTCCTCTGCGAACGCTTCGGGGTCTCGCGCACGCCGCTGCGCGAAGCGATCAGCCTGCTCGCCACCGAAGGCCTGATCGCGATGCGCCCGCACAAGGGCGCCAGCGTCACCGCCGTCACGCTGGCCGAGCTCGAAGAGGTCTTCCCCGTCATGCAGGCGCTGGAGCGGCTGACGGGCGAGCGTGCGGCAGCCCTGGCCACGGCCGCCGAGATCGAGGGCATCGCGACGCTGCACGACCGGATGATCGCCTGCTACCGCCGGCGCGAGCGCATGGCGTACTTCCACCTCAACGAGGCGATCCACGACGCGATCCTGGTGGCTGCGCGCAACCCCACGCTGGCCGCGACGACGCAGTCGCTGGCCTCGCGCATCCGCCGCGCGCGCTTCCAGGCCAACCTGACCGAGGCGCGCTGGGCCGAAGCGGTGGCCGAGCACGAGGCGATCCTGGCCGCGCTGCAGGCCCGCGACGGCGCTGGGCTGGGTGCGCTGCTGCCCGATCACCTGGCGGCCAAGCTGATCGCGCTGCGCGCCGCGCTGGCCGCGGATGCCCAGCCAGAGACCGCCCCCGCAGACGTGGCTGGCGATGGGCACTAGGGCGAACGGCGCGCTGGCGCCGGGTGCGGCGCTGGCCGAGATCGAAACGCCCGCGCTGGTCGTCGATCACGCCGCGATGCTGCGCAACATCGCCCGCATGGCCGGCCACGCCGCGGCGGCGGGCGTGCGTCTGCGTCCCCACGCCAAGACCCACAAATGCGCCGCCGTCGCGCGGCTGCAGGTGGCCGCGGGTGCGGTCGGCGTGGCGGTGCAGAAGACCGACGAGGCCGCGGCGATGGTCGAAGGCGGCATCGGCGACGTGCTGGTGACCAACCAGGTGATCGCGGGCCCCAAGCTCGCGCGGCTGGCGGCGCTGGCGACCGAGGCGCGCATCGGTCTCTGCATCGATGCGGCCGAGGGCGCGCGCGCCGCCTCGGCGGCCGCCGTCGCCGCCGGCAGCACGCTCGACGTGCTGGTCGAGATCGAGGCGGGTCAGCGCCGCTGCGGCTGTCCGCCGGGCGCACCGGCGGCGGAACTGGCAGCGCTGGTCGACGCCCTGCCCGGTCTGCGCTTCGAAGGGCTGCAGGCCTACCATGGCACGGCCCAGCACATCCGCACCCCCGGCGGCCGGGCCGATGCCATCGCGGGCGCCGGCCGGGCGGTGCGCGAGACGCTGGACGCGCTGGCCGACCGACGGCTGGACGCGCGCACCGTGGGCGGCGCGGGCACCGGCACCTTCGCGCTGGAGGCCGACAGCGGGCTGTGGAACGAGATCCAGCCCGGCTCGTATGTTTTTATGGACGCCGATTATGCCGCCAACCACCAGCCGCCGCCCTTCGAGCAGGCGCTCTTCGTGCTGGCGAGCGTGATCAGCCGCCGCCCTGGCGGGCACGCGGTGCTGGACGCGGGCCACAAAACGGCGGCGATCGACAGCGGCAAACCCCGCCCCATCGATCTGATGGCCGAGGTCGGCGAGGTCTCGGACGAGCACATCGTGCTGGCCGCGGCCGACGCGCTGCCGCTGGGCGCACCGGTGTGGCTGACGCCGGGCCACATCGACCCCACCGTCAACCTGCACGACCGGCTGATCGTGGTCGCCGATCTCGACCGCGGCGCGGGCGAGGGCCGGGTCGAGGCGGTTTGGCCGGTCGAGGCCCGCGGCGCCTGCGGCTGAGCCCGGCGCCGCGCCGGAAGCGGCGATCCGAGACCGCCGCCTTGCCGCCTCGCCCGGGCGATCATACCCTGTACTGCGCGAGATCGCTGCGCCCCGACGGCGCCGCACCCCGGCCGCCGCCCCACCGTGCATTGCCGAGGCGGCCACGCGAGAACCCGAGCGTCGAGGAGTACCGCTTGGCCGAGAGCCCGCTGATCGATCCGTCCGCCGCAGCCGCGCTGGCGCGCGGCGAGCATACCGACCCCTTCTCGCTGCTGGGCGCGCATCCCCAGCCCGACGGCCAGTGCATCGTCCGCGCGATGGTGCCGGGCGCCGAGACGGTGAGCGTGATCGACCCTGCCGGCACGCTGCTGGCCGAGATGGCGCCCGCCGGCGCCGAGGGGCTGTGGGCGGCGACGTTGTCTCGACACCCGGGCACCTATCGGCTGCGCGCCTGGCGGGGCCAGGACTGCTGGCAGATCGACGACGCCTATCGCTTTGCGCCGGTACTGGGCGAGAAGGACGAGTATTTCCTGTCCGAGGGCACGCATCTGCGGCTGTGGCGCGCGCTCGGCGCCCATCTCCGGTCGCACGAGGGCGTCTCCGGCGTCGCCTTTGCGGTGTGGGCCCCCGCGGCGCGGCGCGTCTCGGTCGTCGGGGATTTCAACGATTGGGACGGCCGGCGCCACGTGATGCGCTGGCGCGGCGGCTCGGGCATCGCCGAGATCTTCATCCCAGGCATCGGCCACGGCGCGCGCTACAAGTACGAGATCCTGGGCGCCGACGGCGGCGTGCACCTCAAGGCCGACCCGGTGGGCTTTGCCGCCGACCACCCGCCCGACAACGCCTCGCGCGTCGCCGCCCTGGCCGCCCACGACTGGCAGGACAGAGCGTGGATGGCCGAGCGGGCCATGCGCCAGCACCGCGGGGCGGCGATATCGATCTACGAGGTGCACCTGCCCTCGTGGCGCCGCCGGTCCGGCCGCACGGTGCCCGACTGGGACCATCTGGCCAAAACGCTGATCCCCTATGCCGCGGACCTCGGCTTTACGCATCTCGAGCTGATGCCGGTGTCCGAATACCCGTTCGACGGATCCTGGGGCTATCAGCCCGTGGGGCTGTTCGCGCCCACCGCCAGACACGGCGATCTGGACGGGTTCCGCCGCTTCGTCGAGGCCGCGCACGCCGCGGGCATGGGCGTGATCCTGGATTGGGTCGTCGGCCACTTCCCGTCCGACGCGCACGGGCTCGGCCGCTTCGACGGCACAGCGCTCTACGAACACGCCGACCCGCGCGAGGGGTTCCACCAGGACTGGAACACGCTGATCTACAACTACGGCCGGCGCGAGGTGCAGAACTACCTGGTCGCCAACGCGTTGTATTGGTTGGAGGAATTCCACATCGACGCGCTGCGCGTGGATGCTGTCGCCTCGATGCTGTACCGCGACTATAGCCGCAAGGACGGCGAGTGGGTCCCCAACCAGCACGGCGGGCGCGAGAACCTGGAGGCGATCGCCTTCCTGCAGCGCACCAACACCGAAGTCTATGCCGCCCACCCCAGCGCCATGACCGTGGCCGAGGAGAGCACCGCCTGGCCCGGCGTGTCGCAGCCCGTCGACGGCGGTGGGCTGGGCTTTGGCTTCAAGTGGAACATGGGCTGGATGAACGACACGCTGCGCTACATGGCCGAGGCGCATGAACACCGCCGCTGGCACCACGACAAGCTGACCTTCGGCCTGCTCTACGCGTTCAGCGAGAACTTCATCCTGCCGCTCAGTCACGACGAGGTGGTGCACGGCAAGGGCTCGATCCTGGGCCGGATGCCGGGCGACGAGTGGCAGCGGTTTGCGAACCTGCGCGCCTACTACGGCTTTATGTGGGCCCACCCGGGCAAGAAGCTGCTGTTCATGGGGTCCGAGTTCGGCCAGCCCGGCGAGTGGGACCACCGGGCCAGCCTGGACTGGGCCGCGGCCGAGCGGCCGCTGAACGCAGGCGTGCGCGATCTGGTGCGCGATCTCAACCGGCTCTACTGCGAGACCCCGGCGCTGTACGCCCGCGACGCCGAGGCGGGTGGGTTCGAGTGGGTTGACGGCGGCAATGCCGAGGCCTCGGTGCTGGCCTGGCTGCGCTGGGGGCCCGAGGGCGCGCCGCCGGTGCTGTGCCTGATCAACTTTGCGCGCTTCGAGCGCTCGGACTGGCGCTTTGGCGTGCCGCTCGCCGGGCGCTGGGAAGAGGTGCTGAACAGCGACGCGGCGCGCTATGGCGGCACCGGATGCGGCAACATGGGCGGGCGCGAGACGGTGGAGGAGCCGATGCACGGCAAGCCCTACGCGCTGCCCGCCTCGCTGGGTCCGCTGTCGGCCGTGTACTTTCGCTACGCGGGACCCGCCTGAGCGGCCGCCGATCCCGCGTCTTGCGGTGCAGCGCCCCGGCCTGAGACCATCTGGGGCGCGCCCCGACCCGCTGCCGTGGAGAAAGCCGTTGGGAGAAAGCCGTTGGGAGAGAGCCGTTGAACGTCGAGACGCCCATCGCCCTCAGCCTGGACGAGACCGCGACCGAGGCGCTGGTCGCCATGGCGCAGGAGCATCTGCTGAGCGCCGAGACCAGCTTCGACGCCGCCCGTGCGATCGCCCGGCACCTGGGCGCGCACCTGCACGGCGACCGCGCCGAGCTGGGCTTCTGGGCGCCCGAGTTGATGGAGCGCCGGGTCCCCGACGGCGACATCTTCGTCGAGATCATGGAGCCGGTGGAACCCCTGTCGCTGACGACCGCGCGCCAGACCCTGCGCTTTCGCATGGTGCGCCTGCCCGTCGCGCGCGCCGATGCCTATGTGTTCGCCGCGGTGCGGGGCATGCGCGCGGGCACCCGGCAATCCGTCGGCCACTTCTATGCCCTGACCTGGCGCGACGCCGAGGGCGCGTGGCACCGCATCAACGACCCGATGGCCGCCTCGCTGCCCTTCGGCGTGTTCGCGCCGGCCGAATTCTACGACGTGGCCGGCATGCAGGCGGCGCGCGCCGACCGCGCCTATTTCGAGGCGATGCGCCAGGGCGGCGGGGGCACCGCGCCGGTCAAGCTCGGCCCTTGCTGCAACATCCTGCAGATCCACGTGCCGACGGCGACCGCAGGGCGCACCATCGCCGGGCTGACCCGCCATTTCGAGCATATGGCCGAGCGCATTTCGCGCGCCGTCGACCTCGAGCCCGCCGATCGGCTGTTTGCCGGCTACGACGCTATCCAGCTGCTGCCCGTCGAGCCCACCATCGTCTATGAGGCCGGCCCCGCGTTCTGGATCGAGGACACCGAGGCTGCCGAGAGCACGGGCGGTGAGACCCGCGAAGTGGGCGTCGAGCTGCGCCAGGTGGACACCACCAACTGGGGCTACGACGTGGTCATCGCGGGCTCGGCCGCGGTGAACCCCGCGCTGCTCGAAACCGGGCGCCCCGACGAGCTGATCGACCTCGCCGCCGTGCTCCACACCTTCCCGGGCAAGCCGAAAAAGCTGATTTTCGACGTGGTCTACGGCCACGCCGACAACCAGGGCCTGGCCACGCTGAACTATAATTTCTTCAGCGGGCCGAATATGTACGGCCAGAACATCAACTACCGAAACCCCACCGTGCGCGCCATGCTGCTCGAGATGCAGCGGCGCAAGGTCGACTTTGGCGCCGACGGCGTGCGCGTGGACGGTGCGCAGGACTTCAAGTGGTGGGACGTCAACGCCGAGCGGCTGCGCCACGACGACGAGTTCCTGCAGGAGATGGCCGATGTCGAACAATCGGTCGCCGGCACCCGCTACCGCCCCTGGTTCATCTTCGAGGACGGCCGCCCCTGGCCGCAGGAGGACTGGGAGCTGTCATCGACCTACCGTTCGGTGATCGACAGCCAGCGCGACGACGACGTGTTCCAGTGGGGCCCGCTGACCTTCGCCCACAACACGCCGTTTCTGTACACCTTCTGGCTCAGCAAGTGGTGGCGCATCCGCGAGATCCTGGAGACCGGCCAGAACTGGATCTCGGGCTGCGCCAACCACGACACCCTGCGCCGCGGCACGCAGATCAACCCCAAGCTCAACATCAACACCCGCCTCGGCGAGACGCGGATGGAGATCCTGGACAAGGCCTACGACAACCCGGCCGTGTCGCTGATCACCTATGCCGTGTTCCCGGGCGTGCCGATGGATTTCCTCAACGCGTCGGCCCGCGCGTCCTGGGGGTTCATTCGCAACCAGGACGACCGCTATGGCGTCAAGGTGGTGGCCGAGGAAGCGATTTCGCTCAAGTGGCAGGTGGACGAGTATGCCTACTCGATCCCGTCCTCGTTCCAGCGGCTGAAGGCTTTGGGGTTCGAGACGCGCGCCCACCTCGCCCGTTTCTTCGAGTTCCTGCCCGCGCTCGTCGAGGTCACCGAGTACGACCTCGACGTCATCGCGACGCTGCTCAACAAGGTCGATCCCCCGCTCGAAGGGCCCGAGACTTTTACCGTGGCCGGGCTCAAGGCCATCGCGCGGGCGTGGATGGACGACATGCACGACTACTGCAACGTGTCGGGGTACTTTCCATTGCTGTCCGAGGCGCAGACGGCCTTCAATCTCGATCTGCGCCGCTTCCGGCTGGCGCGGCCGTGGCTGCGCGGCAATCTCGGCCCGGGCGATCATGTCGACTATCGCCGTCCGATCGAGGGTACGGCGCTGATCACGGCCGTGCGGACGGGACCCGACGGCGAGCAGATCTTCTCGATCGCGCACATGGAAGGCAGCTCGGTGCACGACATCGACCCGATGGCGCTGGGCGTGCCGGGTACCGAGGGCGACGGCTGGTCGCTGGCTATCCGCACCCCGCCGATCGGCGGCGACTATCTGGGCGGCCCGCTCACGCTCAAAGACAGCATGGGCCTCGTCTTCACCCGTCGCCCCTAACCACGACACCCGCACGGCGGGTTGCAGACAGCGGGTTGCGGCTGGCGGGATGCGAACGGCGGGACCCGTGTAGCGGGACGCGGAAGTCGGAACGCAGACGGCCGGACGCAGACGACGGTACGCGGACGTCGGAAAGCGGACAGCGGACAGCCAGAAGCGGGAAGCAGTCAGCCGGACGCGGGACGCGGGACGCGGGACGCGGGACGCAGACGGCGGGATGCGTCAGACCGGGCGCATGATCACCTCCAGCATCAGTACTTCGACATCGGGGATCTCGAGAATCTGGCGGGCGCGGGCTCGCAGCACGTCGCGCAGATTCTCGATCAGCAACGGATCGGCGATGCCATCGTTGAAGGCGCCACCCGCCGAGACGGTCAGCATCGTCCGCAGGAAGCCGTCGCGCAGACGCGGGATCGCCTGGTGGGCGAGATCGCTCGCTTCCAGCGGCACGTCGACCGCCAGATCGAACAGAACCACTGCCTGGCCGACGTCCTGATCGACAACCGGCACGACGAGGCGGCGCCCCAGAGGCACGGCGCGCCGGTCGCTTGCCGCGCCCGATCTGTCGGGGACCTCGGCCTCTTTTTCACCGGCCTCGGCATTCGCGTCAGCCATCGCATCTGCGCCGTCGGCAGCCGCCATGGTCTCGTCAGGCGGAGGGGCGAGATACTCGGCAACCGCCGCGCCGGCCAGCGCCATCACCGGGATCAGCAGGTAGAGGATGAGCTTCATGCCGCGCGCTCTAGAACGGTGAGACCATGTCGACGACCTGCTGCCCATAGCGGGGCTGCTGCACGTCGGTAATCTGGCCGCGGCCACCATAGACGATGCGGGCATCCGCGATCTTGTCGAGCCGGATCTCGTTGGCGCGCGAGATATCCTCGGGCCGCACGATCCCGCTGATCTGCAGATCGCGAAGCTCGAAGTTGATCCGGATCTCCTGGCTGCCGCGGATGACCAGGTGGCCGTTCGGCAGCACGCGCTCCACGGTCGCAGCCAGGCGAAGCGTGATCTCCTCCTCGCGGCTGACGCTGCCTTCCCCCTCGGTCGCCGTGCTCGAACGCGTCGAAAGCGCCGGCTCCAACGTCCCGGCGCCGGGCAGGATCACGTCCGCCACCGACGGCAGGCCCAAAAGCGCCTGGATCGCGATCTCGTCGCTGCCCGTGCGCGAGCGGCCGGTTTCGTTCGAAATCGCCGCCTCCTCGTCGATGTCGATCACAACCGTCAGAATGTCGCCGCGCACCCGCGCCCGCCGATCGCCGAACAGCGAGCGCGGGCCCGCGTGCCACAGCGATGCGGGGGTCGTCGGCGCCCGCGGCAGGTTTGGCGGCACGGCGAGCGACAGGCGCGCGGCAGCTGGCGGTGCGACAGCCATCGCCTCGGGCTGCCCTGGTTTGGTGAGCGTTGGCGGCCGCCCGAGATGATCGAGCCGCTCGGCGCATCCGGCCAGCGCCAAGGCCACGGCGATCCCGCCGCCCCAGGCATGGCGCCCTTGTCGCCGGCTCGACGGACCGCGGGCGGCAGCGATGACCCGGATCCAGTGCGCAAGCGCACCGATGAGAAGCCCATATTCCGCACGAACGCTCATGGCGCGACCACCGAAACCAGGTCCGGACCGACCACAACGCTCTCGACTTCGGCGCCCATCCGCCCGACCGAGACGCCGACGCGCTCGCCCAGCCGGCCGTCACCGAGCGCCCGACCACGCCGCATCAACGTCAGCCCGCCGCGGCGCCACATGACACGAACCGAAGCCGCCCGCCGGACCAGCCTCGGCCCGCCGACCCCGACCTCCAGCGCCGGGGGCGGCGCCCCCTCCGCCAGACGCCGAGAGCGCAGAGGCCACGACGGGTCGGCGCGCTCCGCCCGGTGTTTGCGATCCGAAAACGCGGACGGCGGCATGCCGAGCACGCTGGCGCCTGCGCCGTCGGCACTGGCCAGCGCGGCGTTGCCGAGACTGCCGCAACATGGTTCCCACGCCGCTGTTTGAGGCACCGCCGCGGCAGGGCCCGACAGCATGGCAGCGGCCAGAAGTGCCCCGACGATGGACCGGCCGGCCGCGCCGAGAGCCCTAACAACTCGGGTGCGACGCCGCGCCCGCCGCGCCGTTTTGAACCGCGATCTCATCTGATCCTCGCGGTTGCGCCCAGCATCTCGTCCGCCGCCGCGAGCACGCGGGCGTTCAGTTCATAACCTCGCTGCGCCTCGATCAACTCGGTGATCTCGGCCACCACATCGACGCTGCTGTCCTCCAGAAAGCCCTGGCGCAGAAAGCCGCGACCGTCGATCCCGGGCTGGTCGCGAAGCGCCGGTCCCGACGCCTCGGTCTCCAGGAACAGGTTGTCGCCCAGCGCCGTGAGCCCGGGCGCGTTGACGAAGCGGGCAAGAGCGATCTCGCCCAGCTGTTCGATCCGCGCGCCATCCTCGAACACCGCCGTCACCGTGCCGTCGGCGCTGATCTCGATCGCGCGGGCATCCTGCGGCACGGTGATCGCGTCGGCCAGCGTGAACCCCTGCTGGTTGACCACCACACCGTCGGCCGACAGTTGGAAGGCCCCATCGCGCGTGAACGCGGTGCCGCCGCCCGGCAGCTCCACCTCGAAGTAGCCGTCACCCTCGACCGCGACGTTGAGTTCACCCCCCGTGGCGCGCAGCGCGCCCTGTCGACGATCGACGGCCACGGCCACGGTCCCGACCCCGAAGCCGAGCTCTACGCCGACGGGCAGGCGCTCGCCGCTCTGCGCGCTGAGCGTGCCGGGCGCGCGCAGCACCTGATAGTGCAGGTCCGCAAAACTGGCGCGACGCCGATCATAGGCCGTGGTCGACATGTTGGCGATGTTGTTCGACGTAACGTCGACGCGTGTCTGCTGCGCCGACATGCCAGTCGCCGCGATCTTGAGAGCCTGCATCCCCATCCTCGTGGTCGGTCCGCCTTCTGACGCGCCGCCTTGGGGCACCCGCGTGGCATCATCGTACGCGCGAGAGCGTTTCGATCAGGTTGCCGACGCGGCCGTCTTCCTTCTCGACCATGCCCTGAAGCATCTCATAGCGGCGGCTGGCCTCGATCAGCCGCGTGAGCTCGCCGATAGGGTCGACATTGGCATTCTCCAGCACGCCCTGGCGCACGCGCGGCGCGTCCACGGGCACAACCGGTCCCTCGGCCGCGAACCGCGCCCCGACGCGGCGGACCAGCGCGCCCTCGGTCGTCACCACGCCCACCCGACCCACAGGCTGACCGTCGGCCGTGATCGTGCCATCGCGCGCGATGTCGACCGATGCGGCGTCTGCGGGGATCGCCAGCGGCGCGCCGCCCTCGTCCAACACTGCCGCACCGTCCGGCGCGACGATGGCGCCCGCCGCGGTGCGTTCGAACTGGCCCGCCCGGGTCAGCAGCGGTGCCCCGTCCGGGCCGGCGACCTGGAAGTAACCCTCCCCGTCGATCGCCAGGTCGAGCGGCGCGCCTGTGACGGTCTGTCGACCGCCGGTCTCGTCGACCATGGCCGCGGCCAGGCGCACGACCGAGACCGACGCGGGCGCCCGGGCATAGACATGTTCCGAAGCGACCGGCCGCTGCGCGCGAAAGCCGACCGTCGACTGATTTGCCATGTTGTGCGCGGTCAGATCGACCTGCGCGCGTTGCAGCCGCAGACCGCCGGCGAGCACCGCTGTCACCGCTTCACCCATCCCGCAGCACTCCCTTCGCGTCTTCGATATCGCGACCCGTTTCCTGCAGCAGGACCTCGATCGCATCGAGCAGATCGCTCCCCTCGGGTCCGGCCGGCGGGGTACTGCCGCCGAGCCCGGGAGGCAGCGCGTCCAGCGCGAAGGTCCCGGCACCCAGCGGGACCGACGGCGCCGCCCCCGGTGCACCAGGCGGGCGGTCTCGATCGGGCGACACGGCGGCCAGGTTACCGTCTGGACCGCGCCCGCCAGATTCGGGCACGCCGGGGGGGGCTGCACCGTCGCCCATATCGTCGCGGCGGAGGTCGCCCGACGCCGACACGCGACTGCGCCAGGCAGGATCGCTCGACCCGACGCCAGCCGGCGTCGCCCGGTCGTCCCGACCGAGGGTACCGTCGTGCGCTGCAGCCCGACCACCGAGGTCGGCGCCGCCTGACCGCGCGCCGGGGCCCTCCCCGCCGTCCGGACGCGCCAGGCGATCCAGCCCAGCCAAGCTGCCCGGGTCCGCCGCCCGCCAGACCTCGAGCGAAATGGCGTCATCCTCGACGGGGTCGCCCCATGCGGCGACCGTGCGCTCCAGCTCCGCGGCGTCCAGGACACCGCGCAGGTGCAGCAGCGACAGCGTCCGCATCGCTGCTGCGCGGCCCAACACGCGATCTGTCAGCCCGACCTCCGCCAGCCCGGCCCGGGTGCCGAAGGCGGTGCCCGCATGCTCGGTGCCGACCGCCCCGACCAGGTCCAGGTGCGCAAGCCAACCGCCCGCGATGGGCGTCTCCTCGCGGGGATCCAGCTGCTCGGCGAGCAGAACGGTGGCGATCTGACCCGCGGCCGTGTCCTGGCGCGTGAGCGCTGCGAGCGCAGCCACCGCGCCTTCCCGGCGCCCTTCGGCCAGAGCGACGTGGGCTTCGATCAGCGCGCGCGCCGCCTGGGGAACCCGGTCGTCGACGAACGGGGCGATCAGCACCACCGGCGCGGGCCGGCCGGCCAACAGCTGGCGCCGCGCCAGCCGCTCGCCCAGCGCCGCCTGCAGATCGGGCGGCGCATCGACCAACGCGCCACGGACTGCCGGCCACGCCTCGGCCGACATCACACGCCCCAACGTGGCATCCGCGGGCATGTCGGCCCACGCTGCATCCAGCCTCTCCAACGCAGTCACCGTATCGCACGCGACGACGAGATCGTGCAGAAGCTCGGCGACAGCATCACTGGTCGGACGGCGGCGCAGCAATCGCTCGCTGTCGGGCGGTCCGAGACGGGCCAGCAGCGCCTCAGGCGCGAAGCGCGAGGCCTGATCCTCGGCCGATCGTCGCGCTTCGGCACGCACCGTCTGGTCTTGTGCGCCCATCTCCTCGGCGCTCTGGCCGCTGTCTCCGCCTTGTTCGGCGTCCGCCCCCTCCTCGTCAGGGGCGGTCGGGGCCACCACGACCTCGCGGCGCGGCGCACGATCCAGCGTGCACACCGCGACGGGCCCGAGCGACAGAGGCACCCCCAACCCGGGGGCGGCGACTGTACCGGTCGCGCGATCCTCCGCGCCCTCTGCGGTATCGTCGGCATCGCGCGACAGGGCGCCGGAACCCTCGCGGACCCGCGGCTGCTCGAGAGATGCCGCCGGTGCCGCGGTCGCATCAGTCCCTCCCGCCGGGGCCGGGACCATGGCCGCACCATCCTGCGAAGGTTCCAGAACCGCCCGCGCAGCCGGTGTCCCGAGCAGGCGATCCAGTTGAGCCGCCATGGCCGTCGTACCGCCATCCGATGCCTCGGCCGCCGCAACCGGATTACCCCCGGCAACGGCCTCACTTGGGCCAGGCGCGGAGGGTGCCGGCGGGGTCGCCCCGGCGCGATCCGATCCCGCATCGCCCGGGCCGGCGCGCGCAACCGGCGCCCGGGCGACGGCGTCCGCGATCGCACGCCGGGCCACCAGATCCTCCGGGCGCTCCACCGGATGCGGTGCCCGCTCCGGCGCATCGGCACCGGCAACACCGCCGAGCAGCAGAAGGGTGGAGCACACGACCGCCAAGGCGCGGGCGCAAAACCTCACCCACGACACACCCGCGTTCTCGGCGCCGCGCGTCATGCCGCCGCCTCGCCGGCGCTCTTCAGCGCCTCTTCGAGACTGTCGAAGCTCGGGCGCACCGGCTCCGACAAGGCCTGGCGCGCGACCTCGACGCAGATTTGCGGGCTGTGCTTCTGCAGGTTCGCGACCAGCGTATCGCGGACCAAAAGATAGAAGCGATGCTCCGATTCCACGATCTGCTTGATCCGGGCGGCGAGCGGGCCAACGAACCCATAGGCCAGGAACACGCCCAGGAAGGTGCCGACCAGGGCGCCGCCGATCATCTTGCCCAGCACCTCGGGCGGCTGATCGATCGAAGCCATCGTCTTGATGACGCCCAGCACCGCGGCGACGATGCCGAGTGCGGGAAGACCGTCGGCCATCGTCTGCAGCGCACCGCTGCCGGCCAGCGCCTGCTCGTGGTGCAGCTCCAGCTCCCGCTCCAGCAGATCCTCCAACTGGTGCGGGTCGTCGTAGTTCATCATCATCAGACGAAACGTGTCGCAGATCAGGTGCGTCGACTCATGGTCGGCCGCAATCCGGGGATAAGCCTGGAAGATCGGCGAAGACGAGGGTTCCTCGATGTGCGTCTCCAGCGCGACGGGATCGCGCCGCCCCACCTTGATCAGGGCAAAGAGCAGGCACAGCAGATCGCGGTAGTCGTCCTCGCGCCAACGCGGCCCCTTGATCACCGACACCACGTCCCGGAAGGACCGCTTCACGATCGACATGTCGTTGGAGATGAGAAACGCGCCGACGGCCGCGCCGCCGATCATCGTCAACTCGTAGGGCAATGCCTCGAGAATGATGCCGACCTTGCCGCCTGCGGCCATGTAGCCGCCGAACACCATGGCGAGCACCACCACCATTCCGATCAGGCTCAGCATGCGCGATTCTCCTCACCTGCCACTCGCCACCTCGCGACGGTCGTCGAACTCATTGTGCCGCAGGCCCCGCGGTGCCCGGCGATGCAGCGTCGCGCGATCCCTGTTCGGTCGAGCCGCCGGCGGCGCGGTCCGGCGCGGCGCGGAACTGCGGTCCCGGCGGTGGGGCCGCCGCTGCGCCGGCCGGATCGGGCGGCAGGCTCGGCACCCCGCCGGCATCGGGCGGTCCGTTGGCGGCGGGTTCGGGTACCGGGGCGGACGTCGGGCCGTCGGGCACAGCCCCGACCGCTGCCCCACCGGGCGGCGCATCGCCGGCCCCCGCACCGAGCGGCGGCGCTCCCGGCGCGAAGGCGGCGTTTCGGCCGGCCATGATGGCGCTCGCGGCGTAGGCGCGGCCCGGTTCCATGTTGGCGAGCACCGCGGCCGCGGCGGCCGGCGGCATTTCGGCCAGAAAGCCCGCGGCGAACTCGGGCGCCATCGCGTTGAACAGCGGCCCTGACCGGCCCGGCTTCATCTGGGCGTAGATGTCGGCAAGGCGGGCGACATCCTCGGCGGCCGCGCCCCGTGCGGCAGCCAGCGCCTCGGCGAGGGCGGCGCGCGCGGCTTCGAGTTCGGCGACACGGGCTTCGAGCCGCTGCTCCAGCGCGGCCATCCGGCGTTCGCGCTCGACCAGTCCGGCCTCGCGCTCGTCGAGCGCGGCGGCGCGGGTATCGATCTCGCGGAGCAGCCGCGTGGGTTCGGCAAGTGTCGGGCCGGCGCGCTCGACGAACGCGTCGCGTGCGGCCTCGAGCGCCGAGCGGCCGGCCCGGTCGGCCATCACGTCTCCAGCGCGGAGCGCCGCTGAGGCGATAAAACCGATGGCGAGCACGGTGAGCGCACCGGTTCGAACCTGGGCAACCGCCATCAGAGCCTCATGCGCTGGGGTCGAAGCCGACGCGCGGCGCCGGCCGCATCGGCCGCGGCGGTCGAGGCATTGGGGGGAACTGCGCGCGCACCGCTCGCCGCCTCGGCGGCCGCACCGCCGGCGAGGCTGGCGATGGCGGCGCTCACGGGATCGGGACCATCGCTGCCGCGTGGCCGCGGCACGGAGCCGGCTTCGCCGGATGCGGCACGCTCGGGCGCGTCGACCTGCCAGGGCAGCGGCGCGTTCGTCGGTCGATCGTCACGCGCCGTGGCCGCGCCGTTCGCGGCTGCGCCACGTCGGGTCTTCTCGGGCGGTACGACCGGTGCCGCACCCGGAGGGTAAGGGTCGGGGGATCCCTTGGGGGACACCCCTGCCCGCCCGTGTCCGACGTCGTCTGACCACACGAGCGTATCCGAACCGTCCATCGCGGTGTCGTGTCCGTTCGGTGCAGCGCTGATGCGCCCGCCAGCGCCTACCGGATCGGCACCGTTGCTGTCGCTGTCGCGCCCGGCACCGTTCAGGGTCCGATGCGGCGCATTGCCTGCCCGTGCGGGCGCTGCGTCGCGGTCCGTCTCGGCACCCTCGGCCGGGGTTGCTCCGTTCTGGGCATCGGGTCCGGGCGCTTCGGGCCGCAACAGGGCCAGGATATCGTCGTCGGGTACCGCGATCTCGAAATCGCCGAGATCGTCCTCCGCCTCGCTCGGCGCCTGCGGCGCATCGGGCGCAACGGGGCCAGGCGCGCGCGTTTCGAGCGGAGCGAACGGCGCCGCCAGAGCGCCTGACGGCAGAGGAGACGGGTCCGGGGCATCGGTCCCGCCCGCATCGACACCGTGCGCTGCCGCGGCCAATGCAGCACCCGGCACAGCGACGGTGGCGCCGACGACCAGAGGTTCGGCGTCCGGGGGCGCGACCCAGTCGGCCGGCGCCCCGTGCAGTGGGGACGAAGGCTCCCGCGCAGGCTCCCGCGGGACAGCGGCGGGCGGGGCGGCGGCGGGCGGGGCGCGCCGCACCCTGTCGGCCGCGTCGTAGAGCGCGTCGAGCAACCGGCGCGACTCGGTCGTCGCATCGCCCAGATCCTCGACCGTGCGATGGGCGCGGGCCAGCTCGCGGCGCACCCGTTCGCTCACCTCCTGGCTCTGGCCGCGGAGCGTGACCAGCTTTTGCTGCATTTCCCCAACGGCTTCGCGGATTTCGGCGATGGCGCCGTTCAGGCGCGCGATCTCGCCACCGAGCCCCTCCTCGGTGTTGGCCAGGCGCCTCAGCCGCCGGCTCAGCACCGAACAGTAGAGCGCGGCGGTCAACGCCGTCGCGATCAACAGACCGTCTGCGATCAGTTCCATTCTAGAGACCCCTGTCGGGCGGGCGCCGAGACGCGCCGATCACGCAAAAACGAACTCCTGGACGAGCACCGCCCGCACGCTGCCGCGCGGCACCGCCAGGTCGACGCGGCGCAGCATCTGAGCCTGCAGCCGCAGCATCAGGGCCGGCTCGCTGAAGTCGCGCTCGTCCACGGCGCGGAGAAACCGCACCAGGGCCGCGACGATCCGCGGCTCCGCCTCGGCCACCAGATCTTCGGCCCCCGGCGCCACATCGAGCACCAACTCGAGCCGCAGCGTCGCGGCCGAGGCGCGCGGCCCCAGCGACACCGTGAAGGGCGGCAGCTCCAGATAGGAGGGCGTCTCCCACTCGGCCCAGGGCGGGGGCGGCGCCGGGGTGGCGAGCGACGTGAAGGTGGCGATCGGCCCCGGCAGCAGCGTTGCCGAGACCCCGGCGAACCCGCCGCCGCCCGCCGCGAGCGCGAGGACGAGCGGCAGCAGCAGGCCCAGCACGCCACCGCGCTTGGCCTTGCCTTTCCCCGCTGTGCCCTCTGCCGCCATTGCCGCCCTCCAACGACTGCCACGCCCGTGCCGACCGCCGGCGCCCAGCACGGACGT
>JBCCMW010000006.1:0-28934 GCA_039026175.1 Pseudomonadota bacterium | reverse complement strand
GCGGCGGCGGCGGCACGGCGCGCAACGAGGCACCGCCGCCAGAGACCGTGCCACAGACGGCTGCGCGCGACGCCCGTGTGCGCGAGCAGGAGCGGATCGCGCGGGTGCGGGCCTCGCGCATGGCCCGGGCCCGGGCGCGGCTGACGGGCCCGCGCGCCGGGCTGGCGGCGGCCAACCTGGCGGTGCTGATCGGCTGGCCCATCGCGTGGAGCGCACCGCTCGCCACGGCCGGGCTGATCCCCTATTTCGGCGGCGACGCGATCACCATCTTCTCGGGTGTCGAGGCGCTGTGGGAGAACGACCCAGCCCTCGCCGGTCTGGTCGCCCTGTTCGCCATCGCGATGCCGGTCGCCAAGACGGTGATGCTGGCGCTGCTGCACGCCAGGCTGCTGACGCACCGCGCGCTGCCGGCGCTGGACATCCTGGGCAAACTGGCGATGGCCGACGTGTTCCTGCTGGCGCTGTTCATCGTGCTGACCAAGGGCGTCGGCGTGGGCTATGTCACCTCGGCCTGGGGACTGTGGCTGTTTACCGGGCTCGTGCTGGCGCAGATGGCGATCGGCTATCTGACGCGCAGGATCGCGTAATGGGTCTGCTGCTGCTGGTCGTCGGGATCTTCGCGGGGCTGTTCGCGTTCCTGGCGACGCTCTACAGCATGACGCAGGCGATCCTGCAGACCGGCGCAACGCGGTGGGTAAACGCCGCCGTGGTGGTCGGCATGCTGTCGATCATGGGCGCGCTGCAGTACCGCGAGGTGACGGCGGCCCGGGTGCTGGCGGTGCCGCTGATGGCGCTGGCGATCTGGTGCACGGCGCGGGAGGAGCGGTGGTACAAGGCGTTCCCGATCCTGCTGCAGCTCTTTGCGCTGTGCCTGATCCTGGGGCTGGTGGTGCTGTGAGCCGCCGGCGGGCGGGGGGCTGACCGGTGGCCCGCCCGCGCCAGTCCTATGTCTGCCGCGCCTGCGGGGCCGTGCACCGCAAGTGGGCCGGTCAGTGCGAGGGCTGCGGCGCCTGGGACACGCTGGAGGAGGATCGGGGTCTGGGTGCTGCGGGTCCCGCGAAGGCCGGGCTCGGCCCTGCGCGCGGGCGGGCCATGGTGCTGGAGCCGCTGGACGCCGGCGACAGCCCGCCGCCGCGCACCCCGTCGGGCATCGCCGAGTTCGACCGCGTGCTGGGGGGCGGGCTGGTCCCGGCCTCGGCCGTGCTGGTGGGCGGCGATCCGGGCATCGGCAAGTCGACGCTGCTGCTGCAGGCCACCGCGGCGCTGGCCGCCCAGGGGCTGGACACGGTCTATGTGTCGGGCGAGGAGGCGGCGGCGCAGGTGCGCATGCGCGCCGCGCGCCTGGGCCTGGCGCACGCGCCGGTCGCGCTGGCGGCCGAGACGGCGCTGCGCGATATCCTGACCACGCTCGACGCCCGCCCGCCGGGGCTGGTGGTGGTCGATTCGATCCAGACGCTGTGGCTGGACAGCGTGGACAGCGCGCCCGGATCAGTGGCGCAGTTGCGCGGCGCCGTGCACGAACTCGTGAGTTTCGCCAAGAGACGGGGCAGCGCCGTCATCCTGGTCGGCCATGTCACCAAGGAGGGCCAGATCGCCGGTCCCCGGACGGTCGAGCACATGGTCGACACGGTGCTCTACTTCGAGGGCGAGCGCGGCCATCCCTTCCGCATCCTGCGCGCCGTCAAGAACCGCTTCGGCCCGGCCGAGGAGATCGGCGTGTTCGAGATGGCGGGCGACGGGCTGCGCGAAGTCACCAACCCCTCGGCCCTGTTCGTGGGCGAGCCGGGGCCGCGCGCACCCGGTGCCGTGGTGTTCGCGGGCATCGAAGGCACGCGCCCCGTGCTGGTGGAATTCCAAGCGCTGGTCGCACCTTCGTCGCTGGGCACGCCCCGGCGCACGGTGGTGGGGTGGGACAGCGGGCGGCTCGCCATGACGCTGGCCGTGCTGGAGGCGCGCGCCGGCATCGGCTTCGGCGGGCTGGACGTCTATCTCAACGTGGCAGGCGGGCTGCGGGTCGCCGAGCCGGCGGCGGACTTGGCCGCGGCGGCGGCGCTCCTCTCGGCGCTCAACGCCCAGCCGCTGCCGGCCGAGACGGTGGTGTTCGGCGAAATCAGCCTTTCGGGCGCGATCAGGCCCGTTCCGCAGGCCGAACAACGTCTGCGCGAAGCGACCAAGCTGGGTTTCGCGCGTGCCGTGTTAGCCGAAGCAACAACCCGTGTCGGGGACCCCGAACTCGACCTGACACGCGTTGCGGATCTGGCCACGTTTGCTAGGACTGTCGGCGCATGACGTGATCTGAACCTGTCCGGACCAACCCTCTACCCTTGGCGCGAGGCCGCCCGGCGCGGCGCCGACGGGAGCCCAGAAATGGAATTTACCCCGGTCGATTTCGGCGTCGGCGGTGTCGCGCTCGTCAGCGGCTATCTGGCGTGGGTCCGCGGCCTGACCCGCGAGCTGTTCGCGCTGTTCGGATGGACCCTGGCTGCGGTCTTCGGGGTCTATATGGCGCCGCTGCTGCAGCCCATCGTCGAGCAGGCGCCGATGATCGGCCAGTGGCTCGAGCAGAACTGCCTGATGTCGATGATCGCGGCGGTGACGCTGCTGATCGCCTTCGGGCTGTTGCTGCTGTCGGTGTTCACGCCGCTCGCCTCGAGCATCATCCTCGAGAGCGCGCTCGCGCCCGTCGACAGGGCGCTGGGCTTTGTGTTCGGTGTCGCGCGCGGGCTGGCGATCGCCGCCGTCGCACTGCTGCTGTACCAGACCATTGGCGGCCAGCAGGTCGAGATGGTGGACAACGCCCAGGTGGTGCCGTTCCTGACCGACCTGATGACCCAGGTCGAGGCGCGGATCCCGACCGATCTGCCCGCCTGGATCGACCAGCGCGCCGAGATCCTGTTCAGCAAGTGCTCGGGCGGCAGCGCGGGCACCCCGGCGAGCGACAGCTGAGCGGCGCGCCCATCGACCACGCCGGCGGCGGGACGGGCGAGACGCCCGGCGCGATGGCCGCCGACGCGGCCGCCGCGCCGGGGGCGGCGCCCGACAGGGTGCGCTGGGCACTGCCGGTGCTGCCGCCGAGGCTTTATCGCCAGCGTCGGCGGCTGGCGGTCACCGCGCTTGCCACGGCGCTGCTGCTGGTCGTCGGCGACTGGCCCGATGGCGCGCGCGCCCTGATGGTCGACGTGGTCCTCAGCGCCCTGCTGTTTGCGCTTTTGCTGGCGCTCTTCGTAACGATCTGGCCCAGCGCGCGGCGCGAGGCGACGACCGGGATGATCGCCTATGCGCTGGTGCTGATCCCGCTCGAAAGCCTGGCCGTCACCTACGATCTGTCGGCGACCAGCCGGGTGATCGTCATGGTGGGCGCCATCGGCTTCCTGCCGCAGATGGTGTTCGCGCTGCTGGCGCGGCTCGGCCCGACGGTCAGCCCCTGGTTCACGGCCCGCGTCGCGTTGCCGCTGTCGCCCGAGGCCGCCCTGGCGCGTTTCACGGATGCCGACGGTCGGCCCTGGTCGCCCGCCGTCGCGCGGGTCGAGCACGAGCCCGACGGCTATCTGCAGCGCTTCCGCGCCACGCCGTTCCAGAGCGGCACGATCCGCCATACCGTGCTGGAGCGTCGGCCGGGCCGGCTGGAGCGTACGCGGTTCGAGGGCAGCGGGCCGATGCTGGGCCATCTGGTTGGCGAGACGGAAACCCGCGTGGTCCCAACCGACAGCGGCAGCCTGCTCACCTACCGCGAGAAGACCCGCAGCCTGACCCTGCCCGAGGCCTTGGGCGCCTGGCTGGACGACAGCGTCGGCGGCTATCTCGACCATTTCCGTGCCCAGGTGGACGGCGGCGACGACGACAGCCTGTTTGCGCTGGATCAGCGGGCGCTGGGCCTGCGCGACGACGACCCCGACCGGGTGTTCTGAGAGTCCCGCTCCGGCACGCTTTCGATCCGGTGCGGACGGCGTGCCCAGGCCCCGAACGCTCCGCCCGGCAATGCGTTATTCCACGACAGCTTGGTGACAAATGCCGCGCCCGCGGCTATACGCTCGGCTCACCGGCGCCCCTGGTCGATTGGGAGTTCGATGTCCGACACGCTCGACGACCGGCTCCGCGATCGCGGGCATGATGTTTGCGATGGCGCGGCCGACGCGCCGATCCTCGAGGACAAGACGCCCTTCGACGACGCCTTCCACGAGGAATGCGGCGTCTATGGCGTGTTCGGCGTGGACGAAGCCGCCAATTACGTGGCGCTCGGGCTGCACGCGCTGCAGCACCGCGGGCAGGAGGCTGCGGGCATCGCCGCCTACTCGCCCGAGACCGGGCTCAACACCGTGCGGCGCGTGGGCCTGGTGCGCGACAACTTTACCAAGCAGTCGGTGATGGACCTGCTGCCAGGGCGCATGGCGCTGGGCCACACGCGCTACTCGACCGCCGGCGCCAAGGGCCTGCCGTCGCTGCGCGACGTGCAGCCGTTCTATGCCGACTTTGCGCTGGGTGCCTGCGCGATTGCCCACAACGGCAATCTGACCAATGCCGACGAGCTGCGCCGCCAGCTCATCGAGCGCGGCTCGATCTTCCAGTCGGGCTCGGACACCGAGTGTATCGTCCACCTGATGGCGCGCTCGATCCAGCGCTCGATCCCCGAGCGCATGAAGGACGCGCTGCGCCTGGTCGAGGGCGCCTTTTCGGTAATCGCGCTCACCAAGGACGCGCTGATCGGCGTGCGCGATCCGCTGGGCGTGCGGCCGCTGGTGCTGGGCCGCATGCGCACGGGCGGGTGGATCCTGGCGTCCGAGACCTGCGCGCTGGACATCGTCGGTGCCGAGCTGGAGCGCGAGGTCGACCCCGGCGAGATGGTGATCGTCTCGGCCAAAGGGGTTGAAAGTTCGCGGCCCTTCGAGCCCAAGCGCCCGCGCTTCTGCATTTTCGAGTACGTCTATTTCTCGCGCCCCGACAGCGTGATCGGCGGCCACTCGGTCTATGAAGCGCGGCGCCAGATCGGCGTGGAACTGGCGCGAGAGGCCCCCGTCGCGGCCGATCT
The DNA here is from genome assembly GCA_039026175.1 of Pseudomonadota bacterium. Lineage (GTDB taxonomy): Bacteria > Pseudomonadota > Alphaproteobacteria > Rhodobacterales > Rhodobacteraceae > Thermohalobaculum. The sequence goes on along the minus strand of JBCCMW010000006.1, from coordinate 23,908 downwards.
GGTGTGCCCGGTGCCCGACAGCGGCACGCCGGCCGCCATCGGTTTCGCGCAGGAGAGCGACATCCCCTATGCCATGGGGATCATCCGCAATCAGTACGTCGGCCGCACCTTCATCGAGCCGACCGACCAGATCCGCGACATGGGCGTCCGGCTGAAGCTGAACATCAACCGCGCCATCGTGCGCGGCAAGCGCGTGGTGCTGGTCGACGACAGCGTCGTGCGCGGCACGACCACCCGCAAGATCAAGGACATGATGCTGGACGCCGGCGCGCGCGAGGTGCACTTCCGCATCGCCTCGCCCCCGACCAAGTGGCCATGCTTTTATGGCGTCGACACGCCCAACCGCGAAAAGCTGCTCGCCGCGCGCATGAGCGAGGAGGAGATCCGCCAGCACCTTGGCGTCGACAGTCTCAAATTCGTGTCGCTGGACGGGCTCTATCGCGCGGCGGGCGTCGCGGCGGGGCGCGACGCCGAAGCACCTCGGTTCTGCGACGCCTGTTTCTCGGGCGACTATCCCGTGCGCCCCACCGATGCCGAGGCCCGCGGCGCGCTGCGCGAGCCGGCCGTGCGCGAGCGGGAGAGGGCCTGACACGCCGTCGATGGCCGTCCGTCCGCCCGGTCGCGAGGGCCGCACGCGCCGGCGGTCCAAGCGCTGCGGCAGCCGCCCCGGTTTCGGATCCCGCCCTTAGCGCCCGCCGCCGCGGCGCTCGACATCGCCTGACACCTCGCGATTGCCCCAACGCAACCCTCGCGGCGCCCACGGATCGGGCCCCGCGGGCGACCGCAGGCCGGTCGCGGCGGGCGCAGCCGCCGCGCCTTCCATCGCCCGGCCACATGGCGTATGGCGCGCGCGATGCCTGACCTCTCCGGACATGTGGCCCTGGTGACCGGCGCCTCGCGCGGCTTTGGCTTTGCCGCGGCGCGAGCGTTCGGCGCAGCCGGCGCCCAAGTCGTGGCGGTCGCGCGCACCGTCGGCGGGCTCGAGGCGCTGGACGACCGGATCAAGGCCGAGGGCGGGCCGACGCCGGTGCTGGTGCCGCTGGACGTGACCGACGATCCCGGCGTGATGCGCATGGGTGCCGCCCTGTTCGAGCGCTTCGGCAGGCTGGACCTGTGGCTGCACAGCGCCGCCCACGCGGGTTTCCTGTCGCGCGTCGCCCAGATCACCGACAAGGACCTCGACGCCTCGCTGGCGTTGGATGTGCGGGCGTTTCAGCGCCTGGTGCGCGCCGTCGACCCGCTGCTGCGTCTGGCGCCCGAGCGGCGCGGGCTGGCGCTGATCGCCACCGACGACCGCGGCGATCAGCCGTTCTGGGGGCTCTATGCCGCGGCCAAGGCGGCGCAGCGGGCGATGACGGCGGCCTGGGCGCTGGAGGCCAGGGCCGAGTACACCGTGGCCGAGGTCGTGCCCCCGGCCATGCCGACGGCGCTGCGCGGGCGCTTCTACCCCTCGCAGGACCCGGCCACGCTGGCCACCATCGACGAGGCGGCCGCGGCGCTGATGACAGCCTTGGCCGCGCGACCGGCCGCGGGCGCAAGACTGGTGCTGGAAACGGCGTGACCCTGCCGCCCGGGTCGGACGGCAGGGCCGGTCGGTCGATGTCGCCCTGGTGCTGGGCGTCAGCGGTCACTGCTTCTGCATGAAATCGACGATCCCGCCCAGCGTGCGCAACTGCAGCACGGTATCGATCGCGTCGGCCCAGGTGCCGAAGCCGTTGCGCACCACCATGCTGTAGCGGTCCACGCTGCTGCCCTTGAAACGCCACTTGACGATGGCGATCGAGTTGTGGCCGCCGGCGAGCTTGGCGTTTTCGCGGTGCACCACCGTGGCGAAGATCACGTCGTCGCGGAACGGTCCCTCGGTCGGGCAGGCGTTCTGCTCGTAGGTGCCGACGCGGGCGAGCGCGCGAAAGTAGTTCTGGTCGCCCGCCGCCCGAAGCATGCTCTCGAGCTGGCCACGGCTGGTGCAACCGTAGATCTGCTCGTCGGGCACCAGCACGATGCGCTCGGCCGCCACCGTCGTCGCGCCGGCCGCAAGGGTCCCGCAGGCCAGTGCCGTGGCCATGGCCGCGCGGCGGAGCGTGCGTGTGAGAACCGAAACCATCCGAACCTCCTCTGTCCTGTCGCGGTCTGTGGCCAGGAGGTGGGCGGGGCTGCGCGCGCCTGAATGGCGGTTGCCGCGGCCTCCCGACGGGGCTGCCGCCATTCCGGAGATTTCCGCCCGCGGCTGGGCGGGTCCGCACCGCTCCGCCCAGGAATGCGCATCCGGGAATGCGCATCACGTGAATGCGCATCACGAGAGGGGCGCGGCCTTGTCGGGGGTGGCGGCGCGCGGCAGACCGCGTGGCATGCCCGCCCCCCTGCCCCAGCGTCGCGCCGCCCGCCGCCGCCGTGTCCTCGGCCCTCTCCGCGCCGCTGCCTTGTTGGGGGCCGGTGCGGGGGCGATCTGGCTGAGCGGGCCGGGCGAGGGGCGCGCGATTTGGCAGGCCGGGGTCGTGCAGCATCTGCCGGCGGCGCGCGCGGCGCTGATCCTAGCGGGTCTCGGCCTGATCGCGGTGCCGGCCTGGCGGCTCGGCCGGCACTATGGCTGGCGGGCCGAGCGGCCTGGCGGGTGGGCGATGGTGGGCAAGGCGCTGTTCAACCCGCTCGGCCTGTTGCTCGCCCTGCCGCCCATCGTACGCCGGCTGGCGGGGCTCGCCGTGCTCGCCGCCGCTGGTCTGATGCTCCACGACCATCTTCGGGGCGAGGTGCGGGGCCTGCGCTTGGGCTATGCGCCCCCGCCGCCCGTATCGGTCGCCGAGGCGGCGACGGCCCCCGCCACGGCGTGGGGCGAGATCGTGGTCCACGCGGCGCTCGGCCTGTCCGCCGCCGTCAGCGACACGCTCCCCCGCCAGCGGCGCCTGACGGGGCCGCGAGGTTCGTATCGCCGGCTGATCCCGCTGTGGCCGGTCGGGGGCGAGACGGGGGGCCCTGCCCCGGCGGTACTGGTGATCGAGCGTCCCGGCACCGGATCGGCCACGCCGCCGCCGCTGGTGCCCGAGGTTACGGCCCGCCACGGCCGGGCGGCACGCGGCCCGGTGGTCACGCTCTCGGTGCTCCGCCGCGCGCCCACGCTCGGCCGCGGCAAGGAGCTGGCCGCCGAGATCCAAGAGGCCTTTGCCGCAGAGCCCGGCATCGTGGCCCCCGCCCCCACCGTGCTGGAGCAGCCTGCCGACGGCATGGCGGGCCGCCGCGGGCCGCAGGCGCTGTCGTGGCTGGTCCCGATCGCCACGCTGCTGGGCGCGGCCCTCGCCGGCCACGGCTATGCCGGCACCCGGCGCGCGCGGCTGCAGCGCGAGGCGCGCACGGGCGGCACGGCCGGCGGCTAGCGCGTGTCATAGGGGTTTTCGCGCTTGCGCCACGTCAGCCGGATCGGCACGCCGGCCAGGCCGAAGTCGCGGCGCAGACCGTTGATCAGGTAGCGCAGGTACGCGTCCGGCAGGTCCTGGGGCCGCGAGCAGAACGCCACGAAGGACGGCGGCCGCGCCTTTACCTGGGTCATAAAGCGGATGCGGATGCGCCGCCCGCCCGGCGCCGGCGGCGGGTGGGCCGCGATCATCGCGCCCAGCCAGTCGTTCAGCCGCGCCGTCGGCACCCGGCTGTTCCAGATCCGGTGCTGGCGCTCGATGGCCGATTTCAGCGCATCGAGCCCGCGGCCCTGCAGCGCCGACACGGTGACCAGCGGCGTGCCGGTAAGCTGCGGCAACAGCCGCCCGGCTTTGTCGTGCAGGTCGCCAAGCGCAGCCTTGCGGTGCTCGACCAGGTCCCACTTGGAGATCGCGAACACCACGGCACGGCCCTCGCGCTCGGCCAGATCCGCCAGTCGCAGGTCCTGGGTCTCGAACGCGGTGTCGGCGTCCATCAGCACGACCACGACCTCGGCAAAACGGATGGCGCGCAGCGCGTCGGCGACGGAGAGCTTCTCCAGCTTCTCCTGCACCCGGGCCTTCTTGCGCATGCCGGCGGTGTCGAACAGGCGGAAGGCGCGCCCGCCCCAGGCCACGTCCACGGCGATGGCGTCGCGGGTGATCCCGGCCTCGGGGCCCGTCAGCAGCCGGTCCTGGCCCAGGATCGCGTTGACCAGCGTCGACTTGCCGGCGTTGGGCCGGCCCATGACGGCGATCTGCATCGCCCGCCGTTCGGCCAGCGCGTCGTCCTCGGCCGCGGCGGGGGGCGCGAGGTCGGCAAAGCGCGCGGCGTGGGGTTCGAGTGCTGCGTAGAGATCGCCCATCCCCTCGCCATGTTCGGCCGACAGCGCGATGGGATCGCCGAGGCCGAGCTCGTAGGCATCGTACAGCCCCGCATCGGCGGCCCGCCCCTCGGCCTTGTTGGCGGCCAACAGCACGGTCCGCCCCGCGCGGCGCAAGAGGTCGGCGAACAGCCGGTCGGTGGGCGTGATCCCGGCGCGGGCGTCGACGACGAAGAGACAGAGGTCCGCGGCCTCGACCGCCCGTTCGGTGAGCCGGCGCATGCGGCCGGGCAGGCTGTCGTCGGTCACCTCCTCCAGCCCCGCGGTGTCGACCACCCGGAAGCTCAGATCGCCGAGCCGCGCCTCGCCCTCGCGCAGGTCGCGCGTAACACCCGGCCGGTCGTCGACCAGCGCCAGGCGCTTGCCGACCAGCCGGTTGAACAGCGTCGACTTGCCGACATTGGGCCGGCCGATAATGGCGAGGGTGAAGGGCATGGCGCGCGCTTTACCCGCGCCGCGTGCACTGTGCAATCGACGCCGGCGATCGCGCGATCAGCGCGGCGCTTGCGCGCCTGTCGGACGGTGGCTGGGTTCAGGACGAACGGATCGCGCGCACCCACTCCCGCACCGCCAGAACCAAGCCCACGACAAGGAGGATCGCCAAGATATCGCTGCCAAGATCAAACAGGGTCATCGGGTGCTCCTCACTGCGCCCGGCGCATGGCCGATGTGACCATCACCACAGTGCCGAACACCACCTTATAGACAGGTAACTCCTGTGTCGCCCGCAAGACGTTCGCATTTCGTTCATCCAAAGCGTGAGCTTCCGTGGGCAACGGTTCCTTGGCATCGTACGCTGCCCCGACAAGTAGAACGAGCAGGACGATGCCCGCCAGCGCTGCAATCGACTCCAGCCAGGTAAACACAAAATTCCTCGAAACGGTCTCGCCGATCAGTGCGCCGACAAGAGGGATCATCATCATGTAAATCTCCCCTCGCAAGGCTGCTTCAAGGACCAGGCGTTGGAACCCGTCGACGTAACCCTCCTCGGTAGTGTTCACAAACACGACATAGGGGACGAGGCTGATGATCACGCCGAAGAGAAACCAGTGGAAGAGCGCCAGTAAAGCGGCGCCGAGCCACCGCAGAAGCGACCAGAACCAGCCGCGCATCTTATCCCAGCGGCTTTCCTGCACCGGCGGCGTCATCCAACTTCTCAGCGGTAGGCTTCCAGCACCGCGTCGTCGGTCAGGACATAGACCGTGCCGTCGGCGACCACCGGGCCGGTCACCGAACCGCCGCCGAGCTCGACCGTCTTGACCGCCTGGCCCGCCACCCCATCGAACACCAGCAGCTCGCCCAGCGACGAGGTCACCAGGATCCGCCCCTCGACCAGCACGGGACCCGAGTAGGTGATCGGGTCCTCGCGGTCCTCGGGATCCTCGAAGGCCGGCAGATCGGTGGACCAGACGGTGGCCCCGCTGGCCGCGTTCAAGCGCACCAGTTGCGCAGCGTCGGTCACCAGAAACAGCGTGTTGTCGGCCGCCCAGATCGGCCCCGTCGCGCCCAGCGAGCGGGTCCACGCGCGACGTCCGTTCTGGCCCGCCACGGCGACGATGCGCCCGGCCTGGTTGGCGGCGACCACGAACGGACCCACCACCACCGGATCGCCCGTCACGTCGGCGATGGTGGCGCGCGCCAGACCCCGGCGCCCGCCGCTGATCACCGCCGACCAGGCCCGCCGGCCCGTCGACAGCTCCACCGCGATCAGCTCGCCCGAGCCGAACGGGATCAGCGCGCCGCCGCCGGCCAGCGCCGGACTGGCCCCGCCCAACAGCGCCGCGCCCGACGAGGCGGCCTGGGTGCGCCAGCGGATCTCGCCCGTCGCCGCATCCAGCGCGAAGGCCCGGTTGTCGCGCGCCACGGCGACCACGCTGTCGCCCGCCGCTGCGGGAGCCGAGCGGATGGGAGCGCCCGTGCGCGTGCGCCACAGAATCTCGCCGCTGCCGGGGTCCAGCGCCAGCACCTCGCCGAAGCCGGTGGTGGCGAAGAGCCGCCCGCCCGCGGCCGCCAGTCCGCCGCCGAAACCCTCGCTGCCGTCCTCGCCCTCGGGCGCCAGCGCGGTGCGCCAGCGCTCGGTGCCCGAGCCGGCGTCGAGCGCGGTGACGCTCGCGGCCGCGTCCAGCGCATAGACCCGGCCATCCACCACAATGGGCGCGCTGGTGATCGCCCCGTCGTCGCTGGCGCCCTCGCCCACGTCGGTCGTCCACACCCGCTCCAGCCGCGTCGGGCCGGACAGGTGGCCCGCGTTGTGCGTGGCGTTGGCGTTGGTCTGGGTCCAGTCGTCGATCGGCTGTGGCGGGGGCAGCGGCGCACCGCCCTGTGCGGTGCCCTCCAGCCCGAAGCCCAGGGCCGTGCTGTCGCTCGAGGCGACGACGTCGGCGCGGTTCTCGCGGATGCGGATGCGCTCGCCCTCGAGCCTCTCCTCGCCGTCCAACAGGCTGCAGCCGGCGAGCGCGGCCAGCCCGGCGGTCGCGAGCAGCAGGCGGGGGGCGGTGCGGCGCCGGCTCATTCCGTGGCCTCGCCGTCGTCGGCCGGCAGCGCGGGCTCCTCGGCGGCGCCGGGCAGCGCAGGGGCGTCCAGTGCGGCGTCGGGCGGGGGCGGCAGTAGCTCGCGCAGCAGCGCGATGCGCGATCGGGTTTCGCCGTGCACCACGGGCTCCAGCAGGGCGGCGTCCAGATCGCTGCGCGCCCCCTCGGTATCGCCCGCGTTGAGCCGCAGCACGGCGCGCAGCTCATAGGCCATCGGCACATAGGCCCCGCCGCCCAGGATCGCGTCGCCGAGGGTCAGCTCGGCCGCCTCGACATCGCCGGCCAGGGCCTGCAGCCGGGCGGCCTCCAGCGCCGCGAGGCCGGCGTAGCGCCGCGGCGCCAGCCCGTCCTGGGTGACCGCCAGATAGACGGCCGCGGCCTCGTCGGTGCGCCCCGCGTCGGCCAGCGCCTGGGCGCGGCGCATCTGGCCGAGCGTCGCCGCGGGGCCGTCGAGGGCTGCGACCAGGCCCGCCACGGCCTCGGGCTCGGCACCCTCGGCCTCGACAAAGGCGGCGCCCCGGTCGCGCGCGGCCTCGGTGGCGCGGGCCTCCAACCACTGGGCCAACGCGACGCCCGCGATCAACAGCGCGATGGCGCCCAGCGCGAGGGGGCCGTACTTGCGGGCATAGGCGATCATCTGGTCCTGGCGGACCTGTTCGCTGACCTCCCTGATAAAGCTGTCGCTGTCGCTCTGGCTCACCGGTGCCCTCCGCAGGGTGTGGCCCGCCGGCAGCGGGGACCGCGGCGCGCTCTGGCCCGCGATCCCTAGCCAGTTGGCCGCCCCCGTCAAGAGCGCCGCCCGGACCCGCCATGCCGCTGGGACACGCCGGGCCGCCGCCCGAGGCTGCGCGGGCGCCCGCCCGAGAGGCGCCTTGCCGCCGGCGCCCGCCGGCCCCTAGCGTGGCGCCATTGCCGAGGACCAAGGAATTATCCCATGCGCCTGCCCGCCCTTGCCCGCGCCGCCGCGATTGCCCTGGCCTGCGCCGCCCTCCCGCCCGGGGCCGAGGCACAGGGCAGCCCCGCCACCCCGGTCGAGCGCACCCTGCGCGGCGCCGTGAAATGCACCGTCGACCTGCCCCAGGAGCTCGAGGCCACCGCTGTTGAGAAGGACACCTGGCAGCGCCTCTGCCGCGGCGAATTTGTACAGCTGAACCGCGGCGACCCGGAACGCGGCCTGCTGTGCAATCCGGCCAAGATCGAGGGCAAGGTGCCGGAAAACCGACGCCTCCGCCCCCAGTTCCTGTCGTTGATCCTGACCCACCCCCGCTACACCACCGCCCTCGCCAGAACACAGGTCCGCATCTCCTGCGCCCTGATCGCGGGCGAACTGGACCTGGAAAACGAGCACATCACCCCTGAACTCGGGCTCTTCGACAGCCACCTGTCCCAGGGCGCAAACCTACTGCGCACCCGCTTCGACCGCTCGCTGTTCCTCCAGGCATCGACTGTCGAAGGCACGCTCGTCGCGGCCGGCCTGCGCGTCGGCGGTGACCTCTTCCTCAGCGGCACCACCTTCGACACCGTCAGCCTCGAAGGCGCGCAGATCAGAGGCGACGTAGAGGCAACCAGGACTTTCAAAGGCTTCTTCGATGCGAGCCGCCTCCGCGTCGGCGGCAACCTCTCCCTCCGCGAGGGCATCGCCCGTGACGGCGTCGAGCTCAACAGTGCGCAGATCGGTGGCCACCTCGACGCAACCTGGTCGGGCTTCATCGGCCTCTTCAATGCGGACAGCCTACGCGTCGACGGCAGCCTCTTCCTTCGCGACGGCAGCAGCTTCGAAGACGTCAACCTCAACGGCGCTCAGATTGGCGGCATGCTCCAACTGCAAGACAGCACCTTCAGCGGGCAGATAGACCTGACTGGGAGCATGATCGGCGCCGAGTTGATGCTGTCGCTGGGCTGGATGCGTGCGCCGAAGTGGAAGGACGGGGCAGCGTTGGTGCTGCGGAATGTGCGGGTGGATGCGCTGCAGGCCGAAATGGGGGCCTGGTTCCTGGACGGTGCCGAACGGACGCCGTTGCCGACCGATTTGACGGGCTTCACCTATGGGCGCCTGGGCGGATTGTTGGCGGACGATGCGGCGGCGGCGAACGATGGCGGGTCCGTCAACATGGCGGATGCGACGGCGGCGCAATTGATCGCGTGGATCGAGGCGCAGCCCGATCACGACGCGCGCTACGACCCGCAGCCCTATGAACAGTTGGCGGCCGCGCTGGACGCAGCAGGGGCCGAGGCGGTGGCCCGGCGCATCCGCTATGCCAAGTTCGAGCATAAGCGGAAGGCCGGGAACATCGGCACCGGCGAGACGCTGCTGCTGTGGGGCTCGCGGCTCACCATCGGGCACGGGCTCTATCCGTTCCGGCTGTTGGCCTGGTTTGCGGCGCTGATCGCCGCGGGCATGCTCGTCGCCTGGCGCAGTCGGGTGGCGGAGCTACCGGGGTTCTGGCCGAAGCTTTGGTACAGCCTCGAAAACGCGCTGCCGCTGATCGAGTTGAAGCCCGCGTTCCAGGCGATCCGGCACCCGCCCTGGGCCGAGAGTCTCTTTCACGCCCAGAAGGTCGTCGGCTTCGTGCTGGCCACCATCCTGGTCGGGGCGCTCACGCTGCTCGGCGGGTGAGGGGCCGGGGCGCGGCGCTCACTCCTTGACCGAGTAGGTGTGTTCGGGGGCGGGGAAGGTGCGGGCGTGGACCTCGGTGGCGTATTGGGTGATGGCGGCGCGCATCATCTCCTCCATCGTGCCGTAGCGTTTGACGAAGGTGGGCACGCGCGGCAGCAGGCCGACCATGTCCTCGAACACCAGGATCTGGCCGTCGCAGGCGGCGCTGGCGCCGATGCCGATGGTGGGGATCGCCACGGCCTCGGTGATGCGGCGGGCCAGCGGCTCGGCTACGCCCTCGACCACCACCGAGAAGGCGCCGGCGGCCTCGATCGCGCGGGCATCCTCGATCACGCGCTCGAACTGGCCCTCGTCGCGCACCGCGCGGAAGCCGCCGGCGGTGTTCATCGCCTGGGGCATCAGCCCGATGTGGCCCATCACCGGGATGCCGCGGCGCGCCAGGTACGCGACGGTGGGCGCCATGTCGGCCCCGCCCTCCAGCTTGACGGCATGGCAGCCGGTCTCCTTGACCACGCGACTGGCGCTGCGGAAGGCGACCTCGGGGCTCTCCTCGAAGCTGCCGAAGGGCATGTCGACCACGACGATCGCCGTCTCGGCCCCGCGCACGACGGCCTGGCCGTGCATGATCATGTGTTCGAGCGTCACACCCAGCGTGTTGGGCATGCCGTGGATCACCATCCCTAGGCTGTCGCCGACCAGGAGCAGGTCGCACTGCTCGTCGCAGAGCCGGGCGACGTGGGCGGTGTAGGAGGTGAGGCAGACCAGCGGCTCGCCGCCCTTGCGCGCGGTGAAGCCGGGGACGGTCATGCGCTTTCGGGCCTTGGGGCCGCCGGGATCGGCGATGGCGGACTTCTTCGAGATCGTGGACCGGGTCGACATCGGGCGGCTCCGTGGCTGGCGTCGGCGGGCCTGTCGCGGCGAGCGGGGGGCGGGCGCGAGGCGGGGCGGGGTCGAGACGGAGGGCAGGCCCTCCTGTCGGGACCCGGGCGCGGCAGGGTGCGGCAATAACGCGTTGCGGGCCAGGGGGCCAGCATCGCCCGACCAGGGGTCCCTGCCGCCGGATGCCGACGCGCGCGTACGATGGTGAAACCGTCCCCGCGCCGGCGGCGTAGGTCGTCGGGCCGGGACGGGGCCGCCCGGCCGGGAATATGGTGTAAAGACAGGGGTGCGATGCTTGGTTGCAAGACCGCTCTCTTTCGCCGACCCGGCCTGACGTTTATCTCAAAGGGATCGAAATCTCGCCCCCGGCGGTTTATGTACTGACCAGGACCACTCACGGAACGGACCGAATGCGCCTGCTCTCGATCGCCCTTACGACAGTCCTGGTCGCCGGGCTGGCCTGGTGGTTCGCCGGGCGCCACGATCCGGAGGTGCGCGCGGCCCTGGGCCTGGCGCCGGTGGCCGCTTTGGCGCCGGCCCAACCGGGGGTCGGATCTGGGGTAGGGGACGCCGCGCCTGTGCCCGGCAGTGCCGCGGCGCGCGGCGGGCCGGTGCGTGTGGCGGTGATCGACAGCGAGGCGGTCGATACCAAGGCCCAACTGCGCCTGCGCGGGCGGACCGAGGCCTCGCGCCTGGTCGAGGTGCGGGCCGAGACGGAGGGGCTGGTCGCCACCCCGCCGCTGCGCGCCGGCGCCCGGGTCGAGGCCGGCCAGTTGCTGTGCCGTCTGGCCCCCGGGTCGCGCCTGGCCGAGATGGCCGAGGCCGAGGCGGCGCTGGCCGAGGCCGAGATCATGTATGCCGCGGCAGACCGGCTCTCGGCCCAGGGTTTCGCTGCCCAGACCACCCGGGCCGAGCGCGAGGCCAAGCTGGAGGCTGCGCGCGCGACGGTGGACAAAATGCGCCTAGAGCTTGCGCGGCTCGACATCCTGGCGCCGTTCGGCGGCCAGTTGGAGGACGACAGCGCCGAGCTGGGCGAGCGTCTGGCGCTGGGCGGGCACTGCGCCACGGTGGTCGATCTTGCCACCTTGAAGGTCGTCGCCTTCGTGTCCGAGCGCGACGTCGACCGGCTGGCCGAGGGCGATGCCGTCGCGGTGCGGCTGGTCAACGGTGCGGTGCGCGAGGGCACCATCCGCTTCATCGCCAGCACCGCCGACCCCGAGACGCGCACCTATCTGGTCGAGGTGGTGATCGACAACGCCGACGGCGCGCTGCGCGACGGCATGACGGCCGAGATCAGCGTCTCGGTGGCGGCGGGCCGCGCGCACAAGGTGCCGCAGAGCGTGCTGACGCTGGACGACCGCGGCCGCATGGGCGTGCGCCTGGTCGAGCAGGGCGAGAACGGCGCCGTGGTCCGCTTTGCCCCAGTCCGGATGCTGCGCGACGGCGACGATGCCGCCTTTATCGACGGGCTGCCCGAGCGCGCGCGCATCATCGCCATCGGCCAGGAGTTCGTGCGCGACGGCGGGCGCGTGGTGCCGGTGCCGATGGCCGAGGCCTTTGCGCCGCTCGCCGGCACGACCCCGGCCGAGGGCGGCGAGGAGGGCGGCTCGTGACCGGCGTGATCGACTGGCTTGCCGCCCGCTCGCGCATGGTGATGCTGTTCGTCGCCATCGCCATCGGCTTTGGCGCCTACTCCTATACCGCGCTGCCCAAGGAGGGCGCGCCGGACATCGACATCCCGGTGCTCTACATCTCGGTGGCCTACCCCGGCGTCTCCGCCGCGGACGCCGAGCGCCAGATCGTCCAGCCGCTGGAGGACGAGATGTCGGGCCTGGAGGGGCTCGACCAGATGACGGGCATCGCCACCGTCGGGCACGCCTCGCTGCTGCTGCAGTTCGACTTCGGCTGGAACCAGGACGCGACCCTGGCGGACGTCCGAGACCGGCTGAAGCGCGCCGAGGCCGAGTTCCCGACCGACGCCGAGGAAGCGACCGTCTCGGAGGTCAACCTTTCGGAGCTGCCGATCATCGTGGTGTCGCTGTCGGGCGACGTGCCCGAGCGCACGCTGATGCGCGCGGCCAAGGATCTGCAGCGCGAGGTCGAGGCGCTGCCCACGGTGCTGTCGGCCTCGCTGCAGGGCTACCGCGCCGAGATGCTGGAGGTCGTGGTCGATCCGCTGGCAATGGAGAGCTACGACGTCTCAGTTGCCGATCTCTACAACGTGGTCGACCGCAACAACTTCCTGGTGCCTGCGGGGGATATGCGCAGCGCAAGCGGCAGCTTCGCCGTCTCGGTCCCCGGATCGTTCGAACAGCCGACCGACGTCTATGCGCTGCCGATCAAGGTCAACGGCGACCGGATCGTCATGCTGTCGGATATCGCCGAGGTCCGGCGCACCTTCGTCGATCCTAGCGGCACGTCGCGCTTCGGCGGGGTGCCCTCGATCTCGCTCAAGGTCTCCAAGCGGATCGGCGAGAACATCATCTCGACCGTCGACGAGGTGCGCGCGGCCGTGGCGGCCGAAACCGCCAAATGGCCCGACGCCATGCAGTCGGCCATCGCCATCGACTTTGCGCTGGACGAGAGCCGCTGGGTCCAGAGCATGGTCGATCAGCTCGAAAGCTCGGTGCTGACGGCGGTGATCCTGGTGATGCTCGTCGTGCTGGCGGCGCTGGGCTTTCGCTCGGCGCTGCTGGTCGGGATTGCGATCCCCTGCTCGTTCCTGCTGAGCTTTGCGCTGATGGCCTCGCTGGGCATGACGGTCAGCAACATGACGATGTTCGGGCTGATCCTGGCCGTCGGCATGCTGGTGGACGGCGCCATCGTGGTGGTCGAGTACGCCGAGAAACGCCGCGCCGCGGGCGAGGGCCCGATGCGGGCCTACGTGTCGTCGGCCAAGCGCATGTTCTGGCCCATCGTCGCCTCGACCGCGACGACGCTGTGCGCGTTCCTGCCCATGCTGCTGTGGCCCGGGATGGCCGGACAATTCATGGGCCAGCTGCCGGTGACGATCATCTTCGTGCTGACCGCCTCGCTGATCGTGGCGCTGTTGTTCCTGCCCGTCATGGGCGGCGTGGCGGGCCGCATCGGCCGGCTGTTGCGCTTCGGGCGCGCGCCGGCGCCCAAGCCGCCGCAGCCCTATCGCCGCACGCCGTTCGGCCGGCTGATGAGCCTGATCGTGCTCAACCCTGTGGGCCCGGTCGTGGCGCTGGCCGTCGCCGCCGTGTCGATCGGCGGGATCTTCACCTACTACGGCGCCAACAATCGCGGCGTCGAGTTCTTTACCGACGTCGGGGCCGAGCGGGCGACCATCCATGTCCGCGCCCGCGGCAACATGAGCCTGGCCGAGCGCGACCGTCTGGTCCGGCTGGTCGAGCATCGCGTCGCCGGCATCGACGGCGTCGACAGCATGTTCGGCTTCGCCGGCAAGGGCGGCAGCGGCAGCGAGGGCCCGGCCGACAGCATCGGCCAGGTGCAGATCGAGCTGGACGACTGGCGCGGCCGCCGCCCCTCGCGCGCGATCCTGGCCGACGTCCGCGCCGCGGTGGCCGATCTGCCCGGCTTCTATGCCGAGGTTCGCGAACAGGAGGAAGGACCGCAGCAGGGCAAGCCCGTGCAGCTCGAGCTGACCTCGCGCAACTGGGCGGACCTGCAAGAGGCCGCAGCCATCGCCCGCGCCCGGTTCGACCGAACCGAGGGGCTGGTCGATGTCGACGACACCCGCCCCCTGCCGGGCATCGAATGGCGCCTCGACGTCGACCGCGCGGCCGCCGGCCGCTTTGGCGCCGATATCGCCACCGTGGGCCCGTTCGTGCAGTTCGTCACCCACGGCGCGCTGATCGACGAGCTGCGCACGGTCGACAGCGACGACAACATCGAGATCCGCGCCCGCTTTCCGCGCGACGAGCGCACGCTGGCCACGCTGGACAGCCTGAAGGTGCCCACGGAGATGGGCATGGTGCCGCTCTCGAACTTTACCACCCGCACCGCCACGCCCAGGCTGGGCGAGATCCAGCGCGTCGACGGCGTGCGCTTTTTCGAGGTGCGCGCCGATCTGGCGCCCGGCGTCTCGGACGTCGCCAAGATCGAGGAGCTGGAGGCCTGGATCGCCGCCGAGAACCCGTTCCCCCGCAGCGTCAGCGCGCGCTTTACCGGCGACCGCGAGGAGCAGATGGAGAGCATGCAGTTCCTGGGCATCGCCTTCATCGGCGCGCTGGGCCTGATGTTCGTGATCCTGCTCGCGCAGTTCAACTCGGTGTTCCAGAGCGCGCTGGTGCTCTCGGCCGTGGTCATGTCGGTCGCCGGCGTGCTGATCGGCGCACTGGTGATGGGTCAGACCTTCTCGATCATCATGACCGGGGTCGGCATCGTCGCGCTGGCCGGGATCGTGGTGAACAACAACATCGTGCTGATCGATACGTTCCAGGAGTTCTCGGCCCGCATGCCGGCGCTGGAGGCCATTGTGCGCACGGCCGAGGATCGCATCCGCCCGGTGATGCTGACGACCATCACCACGATGGTGGGCCTGATGCCGATGATGCTGGCGATGTCGCTGGATTTCGGCACCGGCACCGTCAGCTATGGCGCGCCGTCGGCGCAGATGTGGGTGCAGTTGGCGACCGCGGTGGTCTGGGGCTTGGGCTTCTCGACCCTGTTGACGCTGGTCGTGACGCCCGCGGCGCTGGCCGCGCGCGAATGGGCGAGCCTCGGGCTCGGCGTCGGCCTGCGCTATGTCTGGCACGCGACCATCGCGCTGGTGTATCCGCCGCACCGCGACTGCCGCTTCCTGGCCGACCGGCGCCTGCGCCGCGCGCTGCGCGAGCGGATCATGACCGAGATCGTGTGGGAGGCGCCGCGCCCCTACCCAGCCCTCCGCGCCGCCGAATAGACCGAAGGCTCGCGCACGGCCCGTCGCCCGCGTTCACGGGCGCGGGTCGAGCGCCCAGGATGCAGGTCGGGTTCGCTGGTCGGGTTCGCTGGTCGGGGTCGCCGGGCCGGTTCGCAGGGTTACGCGCGGGCCCGGCTCGCGGGCCCAGCTCGCGGGGCCGGGTTGCAGGCCGAGAGGGGCCCGGGCGGCCCCGTTTCGGCCACCCCCTCTCGCCCCCCCCTCTCAGCCCGGCGCACCGCTGCTCAGAAGCTGTGGCCGTGCGAGGCGAACAGGAAGTCGACGGTGCCGTACTCCTGCCGGTTCAGCGTGTCGATCAGGCGCTGCTGCTCGATCTGCCGGTCCACCGCCGCGTCCAGCGCGTTCAGCTCTTCCTTCTGCTCCTGGATCCGCGTCAGCAGCCGCTGCGAGCTACGGTGCCCGCCGCGCGCCGCGATCATCAGCCAGCGCTCGGCCTCGTTCCAGTCGGACCCCAGCTCCAAATAGCCGTAGTAGTAGATCCGCCCCAGCGTCGCCTGCGCCGGCACGTCGCCCCGCTCAGCCGCATCGCGGATGTACTGCAGGCCCTGGAAGGGGTTCTGCCGGATCCCGTCGCCCAACATAAAGCGTCGGCCCAGGTGGAACGCCTCGTGCGGATCGGCCGCCGCCGCCTCCAACAGCCCCGGCAGGATGCCGTTGGGATCGGGATCGGGCGCGTTTTGCGACGGATCGAAGCTCGAGTAGCCCCGCGGGGCGTCGAAACAGCCCTGCTGGTCGCAAATGCGCACCGTCTCGCCCTGGAAGCCGCCGCTGGTCTCGCACCCCGCGAGGGCCAGCACCGCCGCCGCGGGGACCAGGCCCCGCGCCATACCCCGACCCAGGCGCTGCGTGACGTTTTTTAAACAGGTGATGGTCATGGTTACGTCCTTGTAGGGATGTTTGCTGCATCTGGGCGCAGCACGTCACACTATGCTCAATATTGTGCGCGATTCGCGTCGTTCAGCTTTTGTCGTCCCAAGGGGCCAGGATATGCGACTTTCCATCAAGACCCTCGCCGCTCTCTCCTTCGCCAGTGTCCTTGCTGCCTGCCAGGGGGGCAGCGTCAGCCAAGGCACCAACTCCACCGCCGTGTCGGGCGCTGCGGGCGGGTCGACCACCGTCGACGCCAACCCCGAACTGGAGCGCTGCCCCGAAGCGCTGGGCACGCTGGCGGTCGACGACGGGCGGCAGAACGTGTGGTGGGGCAACTTCCAGGCCGCCACTGGCGTCACCACGATCGAGCCGCTGATCCGCCTGGCCGCCCAGCAGTCGGGCTGTTTCGTGATCACCTCGATCGGGTCGACGCGGCTGAACGACCGGATGACCTCGATCACCCAGCAGCAGCGCAACTCGGGCGAATTCCGCCCCGGTTCGAACCAGCAGTCCGGGCAGCGCGTGGCCGCCGACTATTTCCTCGAGCCGCGGATCATCATCAACAACGACGCCATCGGCGGCGTCGCGGCGGGCGTGGGTGCGATTTTCGGCCCCGTGGGCGCTGCCATCGGCGGCGGTCTCGCCTCCAAGAACTCGGTCGTGACGCTGTCGCTGTTCGACATCCGCACCCAGGTGCAGGTCGCGATCTCGGAGGGGTCGTCGACGGCCACCAACTTCGGCGCGGCGTTCGGTGGCATCTCGGGCGTCGCCGGCGGCGCGCTGGGCGGCTTCTCGCGCACGCCCGAGGGCAAGGCGACCGTCGCCGCGTTCCAGGACGCGTTCAACGGCATGGTCATTGCGCTCCGCAACTACCAGGCCCAGACCGTGCGCGGCGGCCTCGGCACCGGCGGCCTGCTGACGGTGAACTGACCCACGACGGGCGGTAAAGGGCGACCGCGGGTCGCTCTATTCGCTCCGGGGCTGCGTCGGCGGCCCCTCGCGTTCAAGGGCGGCTTCGCGCCGCCCTTTTCATTCGGGCACGGTGTCGGCCGCCCGTTTCCGATCGGGCCGCGGGGCTCAGCCCTTGGCCGAACCCTCGACCTGTTCGATGATGCGCAGCGACACCTGGCGCTCGGCGATGCCCGCCAACAGGCCCAGGATCAGCGCGATGCGCTGGTCCGTCTGGAAATCCTTGAGCTCGACGCCGCCCAGGTTGACCGCCATCACGTCCGCGCCGAACAGCACACACAGCGCGACCGCCACGAACGCGACGAACACCATGCGCACCCGCGGCTCGGCGCCGACGTCGACATAGTCGATCAGGTCTTCGAACACGACCTTGCGGCGCGACGCCGCCACGGCCATCCAGCAGCCGATCACCGAGCCCAGGATCGCGATGCCATAGCCCGACAGACCGGGCGCTGCGACCGCCACCACCGCCAGCGCTGCACCGAAGCAGGCCACCCACGCGCCCGAGAGCGCAAGCCTGCCGAGATAGCGCAGCTTCAGCCGCCGCCCCACCCGATGGGCCAGGTCGTTGCGGATGACCCGCAGCCACTGCGTCGCCGCCTCGGGCCGCGCCTCGGCGCCCACCAGCCCCGCCCGAGCGGTCGACAGCAGGCGGCGGCGGAACTCGAAGAACGTGGTGTCCTCGTCGCTGCGCACCAGCAGCGGCGTACGCTCGTCCCCGGCCAGCGCGGCGAACCAGCGGCCTATCCGCTGGAGCGGGCTGGTCCACGAGGCAGCGCGCTCGGCCTCGTCGTCGATCGTGTCGGCGATGATGCCGCGGTTGCGCAGCATCTTGAGCCGGTTCCAGGTGCGCACGATGTCGACATGCAGCGCCAGCGCGATCGGCGGAATGGGGCCCGCGCCCTCCCTGGGTTGGATCAGGAAATCCTCGCTGATCTCGGGCGGTGCGGTGCCGTCGCTGGCAAGGCGCCGGTCGCCGCCCTCGGCCCGCGGCTCGGGGTCGACCGGCGCCCCGCCGGCGGCCGTGCGGCGCCGGTTGGCCAGCACCTCGCGGGTGCGCGGCAGAAAGTCGACGATCTGGAACCAGCCGGCCTGCGGTCGCTCGCCGCCGGTCACGCCCTCGGCCGGCGGCATCTCGTTCGGGACCGGCCCCAGTCCCTCGCCCCCGATGCCGGGCACGCCGCCGCCCTCGGGCGGCGTCACCGCACCCTCCGCAGGCCACGGCGCTGGGCGCTGTCTCGGCAGTGCTGGTGCGGGATCTGCATGTCAATCACCATGGACAAAGGGACGCGAAAATCTCGATGTATCTGAAGTTATGCGTGAAACATGCGTATAACGCTAGGAATTTCGGCCTGACTGTCGCATGCGTCAGACGGCGCGTTCGGCCTCCTGCCGGGCCCACATCGCGCTGTAGCGCCCACCCAGCGCCAGCAGCGCCTCGTGGCGACCGCGCTCGGCCACGCGGCCGTCCTCCAGCACGACGATCTCGTCGGCGTCCACGACCGTCGACAGCCGGTGCGCGATGGTGATGACGGTGCGCCCCTCGCCCAGCCGGCCGAGCGCGCCCTGGATCGCGCGCTCGGTCTGGGTGTCCAGCGCCGAGGTCGCCTCGTCCAGGATCAGGATGGGCGGGTTCTTGAGCACGGTGCGGGCGATGGCGACGCGCTGCTTCTCGCCGCCCGAGAGCTTGAGCCCCCGTTCGCCGACCAGCGTGTCATAACCCGCCGGCAGCGCCGCGATGAAGTCGTGGATGCGGGCGGCACGGGCCGCTGCCTCGACCGCCGCGCGCGTGGCCCCGCCGGTGCCATAGGCGATGTTGTAGGCGATCGTGTCGTTGAACAGCACGGTGTCCTGCGGGACCACGCCGATGGCGGCGCGGATGCTGGCCTGGGTCACCGTCGCCAGGTCCTGCCCGTCGATCTCGACCCGCCCCGCGGTGGGGTCGTAGAAGCGGAAGAGCAGTCGCGCGATGGTGGATTTGCCGGCGCCCGAGGGTCCGACGATGGCCATCGTCCGGCCGCCCGGCACCTCGAAATCCACTTCCTGCAGCACCGACCGCTCGGGCCCGTAGCCGAAGCGCACGCCACGGAACGCCACCCGCCCGGCCGTAACGCGGAGCGCCGGCGCGCCCGGTCTGTCGTGCAGCATCTGGTCGGCGTCGAGCAGCGCGTACATCGCGCGCATGTCGATCAGCGCCTGGCGGATCTCGCGATAAGTTGTGCCCAGGAAGTTGAGCGGCACGGTGATCTGGATCATGAACGCGTTGACCGCGACGAAAGCGCCGACGCTGAGCGTGCCGCTCTCGACCCCCATCGCTGCGAGCCCCATCACCGAAAACAGGCCCCCGCCGATGATCACCGCCTGGCCCATGTTGAGCAGGCCGAGCGAGATCGCCGTCTTCTCGGCCGCGGCCTGGTAGCCGGCCATCGCGCGGTCGTAGCGGTCGATCTCGCGCAGCTCGGCGTTGAAGTACTTGACCGTCTCGTAGTTCATCAGGCTGTCGACGGCGCGCTGATGCGCCTCCTGGTCCTCGTCGTTCATGCGCTGGCGGATCTTCAGGCGCCACTCGGTGACCTTGAGGGTGAAGACGGCGTAGCCGAGCACGGTGCCGGCCAGGGCGCCCGCGAAGCCCCAGCCATAGGCCGCCAGGAAGATCGCGATCACGACGCATAGCTCGACCATCAGCGGCACGATGCTGAACACCAGATACCGCAGCAGGAAGTCGATCGCCTTGATCCCGCGATCGGTGACGAGGCTGAGCTCGCCGGTGCGCCGGCCGAGGTGGTAGCCGAGCGAGAGCCGGTGGATATGCGCAAAGACCTTGAGCGCGAGCTGGCGCAGGGCGTGCTGGCCGACGCGGGCAAAGATCATGTCGCGCAGTTGCTGCATCGCGGTCGAGAGCAGCCGCGTGGTGCAGTAGGCGGCGACCAGCGCCAGCGGCGCCCAGGCCAGCGCCGCGGCAGCGCTGTCCGGGCTGCCGGAGCCCGCGGCGATGCCGTCGACGGCGGCACCGAAGGCGATGGGGGTAAGCACCGTCGCCACCTTGGCCAGGACCAGCAGGCCCATCGCCGCGACCACCCGCAGGCGCAGATCGCGCCGCCCCTGGGGCCAGAGCTCGGGCGCGACGCGGGCCAGGATGGCGAGATCGGCACGGCGCTCGACCGCGGTGTGGGGGGGCTGGCTCATCGTCGGCTGTGCCTTGGGGTCGGGTCGATGCCGCTGGCGGATGGATAGATGGGCCTCCGGCGCGGCGGCCCGGCCGGGTGACATGGTCGCTGGCGCCGGCGGGCGCCCCGTTGCCTGCGCACCGGCCGGCCGCGCCTGTGCCCCGCGCCCTGGCCCCCGGACCTGCCCACCGGACCTGCCGCCCGGACCTGCCGCCCGGACCTGCCCCTGGGACCTTGCCCCTGGGACCTTGCCCGCGGGACCTGCCCCTGAAACCTGCCCGGGCGACCTGCCGCGCGGGTTGCCTAGTCGCCGGGTCGGGCGAGTTCGGGCACCACGAAGATCTGGTCGGGGTAGATCAGGTCGGGGTCGCGGATCAGCGCGTCGTTGGCCTGGAAGATCACGCTGTAGCGCAGCCCGTCGCCATAAATCGACTCGGCGATCGTCCAGAGATTGTCGCCCCGCTCGACCACGACCCGACGCTGCTGCAGCGCCAGCGTACCGATGGCGGGACTGTAGTCGAACCGCGTCTCCAGCCGGTGCACCACCACGCCGTCGGCGGCGACTTCGTCGAACCGCAACAGTTTGGCGCTTCGCGCGGCACTTTGCGGCAACACTGCCTCCCAGGCGCCAGAGGCCGAGACGTCGGCCTCGACCACGCGGGCGTTGTTGACGTAGACGCGCACCCGGCTGCCGGCGGGCGAGCGTCCGCGGGCTCGCGCGTCGCCCCCCTCATCGACGCTGACGGTGTCGAGCGTCATCCGCGCCACCTCGGGCGCCTGGCGCTGGGGCACAAGGGGGGCGTCGCCCGCGGTGTCGACGACCGTGAGACCGGACGCTGCGGTGTCGCCGGGCAGCAGCAGGACAGGCGCGCTCAGCACCGCGGTGGTGGCCGGCTCGGTTGCGCCAGCGGTCGGATCGGCGGCCGGCCGCGCGGCGGCCGAGGGCGCGAGGGACGCCGGTGCGCCCGTAACCGTGGCCGTGGCCGTAGCCGTGGACGGGGCCGCGTCGCCTGTGGTCAGGGTGCCGCCGACGGCCCCGCCCGCAGTTGCGCCCCCAAGTGCGCCGCCAGGTGCGACCCCAGTTGCGCCCGCGTCGGCCCGGGGTCCGGCGTCGGACGGCGCAAGGGTTGCCGAGCCCGCGGCGCGGCGCGC
The DNA here is from genome assembly GCA_039026175.1 of Pseudomonadota bacterium. Lineage (GTDB taxonomy): Bacteria > Pseudomonadota > Alphaproteobacteria > Rhodobacterales > Rhodobacteraceae > Thermohalobaculum. The sequence continues at coordinate 2,529 of JBCCMW010000006.1, read as the reverse complement.
CTTGTCCTCGAGTGCGGCATTGGGCGCGGCACCGGGCGCGGCATCGGGCGCGGACGGGTCCGTGGCGACGGTGTCGGCCGGGGTGGCGCCCCGCTCGACCACCACCGGCGCGGCGCCGGCGACACCGCCCGCGTTCGAGGCCCCCTCGACCGGACCGGTGGGCCGCATCACCCGCAGCACCAGGCCCGAGGGGCGGGACACCGGGCCGATGTTGGTCACGATGGCGAAGCTGCCGGTGCCGTCGGCCTCGGTGGTGGCCAGGGGTTGGCCGTCGAGGAGAAGTTCGACGCGCTCGCCCGGCCGGGCCTGGCCGGCAACGACCGCGGTGCCCTGGGTGTCGATGCGCACGATATCGAAGCGCGGCGGTGCCTGATCGGTGGAGGCGGCGATGGGATCGTCGGCCCCGGCTGCGGGCGCGCCCTCGTCGAGGGGCGCCTCGGCGGACCCTACGGCGGGGTCGACAGCCCCGGCGCCTGCGGTCGCGGGCGCGGTGGGGGTCGGCAGCGCAGGGTCGGTCTGCTGGACGGTGGCCGAGGCGAGATCGCTACCATCCAACGCCGATGGCTCGGAGTCGGGATCGGCTCCGGGTTCGGCGCCGGGATCGGGAGCGGGATCGGGGCGGGGGGTGGGCGCACCCGCGGTCGAGGCCGCCGGGTCGACAGGGCCGGCGTTTGCCGCCGCGGCTTGGGCTCCTTGGCCCGCCGCATCGTCCACGGGGCCGGCGTTCGCCGCCGCGGCCTGGGCTCCTTGGCCCGCCGCACCGTCCGGGGGCGTCGGCGTCTGGGCTGTGGCGCCACCGTCGCCGCCCCCACCACCGTCGCCGCCCCCACCACGGCTGGGTGAGTGCGTGTCTTCGGTCGCGGCCGTGGCTGGCGGCGCGGCGCTGCCGGGTGTCGGCGACAGATCGCCGGCCACCGCTGCGCCACCGGCGGTGTCGCCAGCGTCCGGCGGGGCCGTGGTCGGATCGAGCGGCGCGCGCGCGGCGCCGCCGGGCTCGGCCGGGTCCGAGGGATCGGCGCCGGCGGTGACGGCCGATCCGGGCTCAGCGAGCGCGGGTTCAGGCCCGGGCGCGGGCGTCTCGGCGGCGCTGTCGCGGCTGCCGGCGGTATAGGTGACGATGGTCTCGACCGACAGACGATCGTACCAGACAAGCGTGAGCACGCCGATCGATACGATCAGCACCCCCGCCATCATGCTGCGCACTATCCGGCCCATCGCCGATCATGCCCTCCGATCTCGCCTACCCGAGCCATGGCCCGGCACCGCCCGTCCGGGCGCCTGCCCCGCGTCGTCCCGGCGCGCCGGTCCCGCGTCGTCCCGGCGCCGGTGCCCCGTGTCGTCCCGGCGCCGCTGCCCCGCAGCGCCCTCGTGGGCGGCCGCCCGGCGTCGTCGTGCCGCGCCCCGGCGCTGCGCGTCCCGCCGGTCCGGGCTGGATGCCGCGACCCAAACTGGGACAAATGGTCGAACCGTTGCCCCGACCCGCCGCCGACACAACCGGCATCGGCCCGGTTTTACCGCCACATCCGCGGCTTAGACCTCATTATTGCATGTAAATGTTCGATGGCGATAGTGGAGCACGGCGCCGATTTATGGACACCCCCTCCCTTGCGCCCCCGCCAACCCCGGCGGGCGGCGATACGATCCGTTTTTCCACGCGAACCCAGGTGACGCGATGACCCGCAACTGTCCGATGATCTGCGTCTACTGCGGCTCGCGCCCCGGTGCCGATCCGGCGCTGGCCGAGACCGCGCGCGCCACGGGTCTGGCCGTCGCCAGGGCGGGCTGGGGGCTGATCTACGGCGCGGGCGACGCGGGACTGATGGGCATCACGGCGCGCGCCGCGCTGGAAGGCGGGGCGCCGGTGCTGGGCTTCATCCCCCGACGGCTGATCGGGCGCGAGCGGGGGCTAGAGACGCTGACCGCCACGGTGGTCACCGAGACGATGCACGAGCGCAAGAAACTGATGATGGAGAACGCTGACGCGGTGCTCGCCCTGCCCGGCGGCATCGGCACGCTGGACGAGTTGGTCGAGGCGATCACCTGGCGCCAGCTCGACATCGTGAACAAGCCGGTGGTGATGCTCGACACCGGCGGCTACTGGCAGCCGTTCCTGGGGCTCTTGGACCACGTCATCGACCAGGGCTTCGCCGATGCCTCGCTGCGCGCGCTGTTCCAGGTGACGCCCGATGTGGACGGCGCCATCGCGACGCTGGAGACGGCGATGGGCGGACCCGTGGCCCGGTAACGACGCACGACGATGCCGCGCCGCGAGCCGGCTGGGCAAGCGCCGCCGCCTCCCGTGACCGCAGCGTCCGAGCGGGCCGGTCGTGGCGCCGAGGACCGTGCGCTAAGCGGCCCGGAACACCGCCCCGACGCGATGCCATGCGACGGGTTCAGGCGGCCGCGACGGATGCGGTCAGGGGTCTACGGCGCGCCCGGGGGTCGGGCGCGCCGTGCGCGGGGGTTCGGGCGCACCGCGCGCGGGGGTAGGGCGCACCGCGCGCGGGGGGCGGGCGCACCGCGCGCGGG
>JBCCMW010000005.1:0-31399 GCA_039026175.1 Pseudomonadota bacterium | reverse complement strand
GCCCGGAAAGGCGTGCTGGCCGACGTCCGGCAGCACCTTCCAGCAGCGGGCACATTTCTCGCCCTCGGCCAGACCAAACACGACGCCCAGCGCGGGGGTATCGCCCGCATCCTCGGGCAGCCAGGCTTCCTCGGGCGGGACGTCGGCGACGACAGTCAGCCCGCTGGTGATGCAGAGCTCGGCCATGTCGAGCCCGTCCAGCGCCGCGGCGATGGCGGGGACCGCGGCATAAAGCGTGGGCGCGGCCTCGAGCGAGGCGCCGATGGTCTTGTCGCCCCGCGCGACCTCCAGCGCCCCGTTCACCGCCCGGCGGGCGCGGCGCACGTGGGCCCATTTCTCGGCCAGCGCATCGTCGCGCCACGCCTCGGGCGTCGGCTCGAAATCGACCAGGTGGACCGAGACGTCGTCGCCCTCGCCAAAGCGCGAGAGCCAGACCTCCTCCATCGTGAACACCAGGATGGGCGCCAGCCACGTGCTGAGCCGGCGGAAGATGGCGTCCATCACCGTCAGCGCCGAACGCCGGCGCACGCTGTCCGCCGGATCGCAGTACAGCGCGTCCTTGCGCACGTCGAAGTAGAAGGCCGAGAGGTCCGAGGTGACGAAGCCGAACAGCTTGGACACCACCGACTGGTAATCGAAGTCGCGGTAGCCCGCGCGCACCTCGCCATCCAGCACCGCCAGCCGGTGCAGAACCCAGCGCTCCAGCTCCGGCATCTCGGCCGGCTCGACCGCCGTGGCGGGGTCCCAGCCGTTCAGCGCGCCCAGCAGATACCGGAACCCGTTGCGCAGCCGGCGGTAGCTGTCGGCCGTGCCCTTCAGGATCTCGGGCCCGATGCGCTGGTCGGCCGAGAAGTCCGCCTGCGCGGCCCAGAGACGCAGGATATCGGCGCCGTACTGCTTGATCACGTCCTCGGGCGCCACAGTGTTGCCGAGGCTTTTGGACATCTTCTGCCCGTTCTCGTCGAGCGTGAAGCCGTGGGTGACGACCGCCTTGTAGGGTGCGCGGCCCCGGGTGCCGCAGGCCTGCAGGATCGAGGAGTGGAACCAGCCGCGGTGCTGGTCGGTGCCTTCCAGGTACACGTCCGCGGGCCAGACGCCGTCCTCGCGGTCGCGCATGACGAAGGCGTGGGTCGAGCCTGAATCGAACCACACATCCAGGATGTCGTCGACTTTCTCCCAGCTCTCGGCATCGGCGACGCCGGCCAGGAACCGCTCGCGCGCGCCGTCGGCGTACCAGGCGTCGGCCCCCTCGGCGCGGAAGGCGTCGACGATGCGGGCGTTCACCGCCTCGTCGCGCAACAGCTCGACCTCACCCTCGGCCGTGCGGCGGGCGAAACAGGCGAGCGGCACGCCCCAGGCGCGCTGGCGGCTCAGCACCCAGTCGGGCCGCGCCTCCATCATCGAATGGATGCGGTTGCGCCCGGCGCGGGGCACCCAGCGGACCTGGGCGTCGATCGCGGCCAGCGCCCGTTCGCGGATCGTCGCACCGTGCTGACCCATGCCGTCGTCCAGCGGGCGGTCGATGGCGACCAGCCACTGCGGGCGGTTCAGCCGGATCACCGGCGCCTTGGAGCGCCAGGAATGGGCGTCCGAGATCTTCTGGCGCCGGGTCGCGGCCAGCATGCCGGTTTCCTTGAGCTTTTCGATCACCGCCTTGTTGGCCGTCCCGTCCTTGCCCTTGCGGTTCAGGATGAAGGTGCCGTGGAACAGCGGCACGTGGCTCTCGAACCCGCCATCGGGGCCCACGTTGTGGGTGATACGGTCCAGCATGCCATGCTGGCGGAACAGGTCGTAGTCGTCCTCGCCGTGGCTGGGCGCGCAGTGCACAAAGCCCGACCCGGTATCGTCCGTCACGAACCCGGCCGGCATCAGCGGCACGTCGTAGTCCCAGAACCCCTCGCCCCCCGCAACGCCGCGCAGGGGATGGGCGCATACCATGCCTTCCAGATCATCGGCGCCGACGTCGCGGACCCGGGTCCACTGCTGGGGATCCAATCTCGCGCGTCCGAAGAATTCAGAAGCGAGAGCGTCGGCTACCACAAACCGTTCGTGCTGCTGGACCCAGTTCCCGTCCGGCGTGGCGCCTGTAACGATGTACAGACCGTACGAAACACCATCACCGAACGCGATCGCTCGGTTCGACGGAATCGTCCAAGGCGTGGTCGTCCAAATCAAAACAGAAGCTGTCTCAAGTTCGCGCGCATGTTTAGCGCGCTGGCTTGCTTTTTCTTTTAGAAACGTGGTGACGACTTCTCTCGATGCCGTTAACGGTATAGATCCTGAGACGACCGAAGGAGCATACTTTATCGGGAACTTGACCCAAACCGTGTCGACCTCGCGGTCGTGGTACTCGACCTCGGCGTCGGCCAGGGCGGTCTGCTCCATCGGGCTCCACATCACGGGCTTGGAGCCTTGGTAGAGCGAGCCGTTCATCACGAAGCGGTGGAACTCGGCCGCGATGGTCGCCTCGGCCTCGAACGCCATGGTCAGGTACGGGCGCTCCCACGCGCCGGTCACGCCCAGGCGCTTGAACTCCGCGCGCTGGATGTCGACCCATTGCTCGGCAAACGCGCGACACTCGGCGCGCAGTTCGTTGATCGGCACCGCGTCCTTGGACTTGCCCTTGGCGCGGTACTTCTCCTCGATCTTCCACTCGATGGGCAGGCCGTGGCAGTCCCAGCCGGGTACGTAGCGGCTGTCGTAGCCCATCATCTGGTGGCTGCGGACGACGAAGTCCTTCAGCACCTTGTTCAGCGCGTGGCCGATGTGCAGATGCCCGTTGGCATAGGGCGGCCCGTCGTGCAGCGCAAACGGTGTGCGCCCCGCCGCACTGGCGCGCAGGCGGTTGTAGACGTCCTGGCGCGCCCAGCGCTCCAGCCACTGGGGCTCGCGCTTGGGCAGGCCCGCGCGCATCGGGAAATCGGTCGACGGCAGGAACAGGGTGTCTCGGTAGTCCGGCGCGGTCTCGGCCTCGCTCTGCGTGACCTGGTCCGCGACGTCGGCGGCAGGTGTCTCGGCGCTCATCTCTCGCCTCTCAACAATCGGGGTCGCTGTCTCGCCGGTCCGGCGCGCCATGCTCGAAGCGGCGCGCGGGGCCGGCTGCTCGGTGGGCGCGCACCTGGGCCACAGCGGAGCCAAGCACGGGGCGCAACCAGGGTCCCGGCGCCGCGTCAGCGGGCCGGGCGGCTAATTCGACGACCGGGCGCAGGGCCGGTGGATTGTCGCGGGCGTATCACCATGGCCGGTGCATAGCCGCAACAGCCCTCGCCTCGCAAGCGCGCGCGGCCCTGGGCGGCCGTCCGTCGCGCCGTGGGGCAAGGCGGGTGCGCCCAGGGGCGCGCCCCACGGGCCGGCACCACGCGCACGCCTCACGGGCACGCTCCCCGCACGGGTTTTCACGAGGGCGTCAGCACGGGTGGGCCGACGGCACGCCCGGTCACATGTCACCGGTCACCGAACCGCGCCACGCCGCAACGAACCGCCGTCCCACCGACCGTGCCCTTGACCGCTCTGCCAGACAAACCCGCCCAACCAGCCCTGCCGCCGGAGACCCGCCGATGACCCTGCCCCCGACGCGCCGCCGCCATGCCGGCCCCGACGCGACCCGTAGCCCGGCGCTGGCCGGCCTGCCCAGCCGGCGGGCGGTGCTGGCGGGCCTGCCCAGCCGGCGGGCGGTGCTGGCGGGCGCCATGGCCACGGGCGGCGCGCTGGCGCTGTCGCGCGCCCAGGCCGCTCCGGCCTCGCGGTTGATCGACGATCGCTGGACCCGGTTCGGCGGCGGCGGCGACACCGACAACGCGGCGTGGGCGCGGTTCCTGATGGCCTACCTGGTGCCGGGCGGGGCCGGTGGCGTGGCACTGGTCGACTACGGCGCCGCTGTGGCCGACCGTTCGGCGCTGCAGGGCTACATCGACCAGCTACAGCGCGTAGAACCCACCACGCTGGGCCGCGACGCCGCCTTTGCCTACTGGGTCAACCTGTACAACGCCGTCACCATCCTGCTCGTGCTCGATGCCTATCCGGTGGACAGCATCCGCGAGGTGCGCGGCGGGCTGTTCAACACCGGCCCCTGGGGCGACGAGGTCGTCCGCGTCGAGGGCCAGGACCTGTCGCTGGACGATATCGAGCACGGCATCCTGCGCCCGGTGTGGCGCGACCCGCGCATCCATTACGCCGTCAACTGCGCGTCGATCGGCTGTCCCGATCTGGCGGCGGAACCCTACACCGCCACGCGGCTAGAGACGATGCTGGACGCTGGCGCCCGTGCCTATGCCGCCCACCCGCGGGGCGCAGACGCGCGCGACGGCGAGATCACGGTCTCGAAAATCTATGACTGGTTTGCCGAGGATTTCGGTGAGGGTGACGAGCGGTCCGTTCTGGACCACCTCGCCACGTACGCGCCGCCCGGCAAGGCGGCGCAACTGGCAGCGGCGCAGGGTATCGATGCCTATGCCTACGACTGGTCGCTGAACCGCGTAGGCTGGCGCGGCGATACCTAGTGCCGCAAAGCCAAGTCCCGTCAGGCCGCCTGCTCGAATACGAACTGGGCCTTGGGAAAGTAATCCTTCAGGATCCGATACACCTCGGCCGCATCGTCGGCCGATGCAAAACTATAGGCCAAAATGCACTGACCGCCTTCGCGAACCGAGAGGTTCATGCCGCGTTCAGCACGGCGCGCCTTTACACTACTCATCACTCACACTCACTGCTCCCCGGCCTGTTGACCGGCCACCACAACAATTTGGTAAGACTCGGAAACGATTCCTGCAATGTGGTCTTTTTGGGACGTAATCAGCCCCTTTGTGGCGACAATTAGCCAAACCACCAGGGCGGTTCCCGCGATTATCGTCCCAAATCGGGACGAAGGTCGGGCAAACCCCGCGGTCGCCGCTTGCCACGCATCCGCGCCTGGGGTAGGCGAGCCGCTCCGCCCGGCCCCCCGTGCCGCGCGGCCGAGGGGGCGTTCGGCGAACAGGGCTGCCGCATCGCTCCGCAACGCTCGAGACGGAGAGTGAAATGCCCAAGATGAAGACCAAGTCGGGGGCCAAGAAGCGATTCAAGGTCACCGCGAACGGGCGCATCAAGGTCAAGCAGGCCGGCAAACGGCACGGCATGATCAAGCGCACGGCCAAGTTCATCCGCAATGCCCGCGGCACCACGGTGCTCTCGCCCCCGGACGAGAGGATCGTGAAGCAGTTTCTGCCCTACGGCTGAGGAGGACCGACCATGCCACGCGTCAAGATCGGCCCGGTCCGCCACCGGCGCCACAAGAAGGTCCTCGAGGCCACCAAGGGCCACTACGGTGCCCGCTCGCGCAGCTTCCGCACCGCCAAACAGTCGGCCGACAAGGCGCTGCAGTACCAGACGCGCGACCGCAAGGTGAAAAAGCGCACCTTCCGCGCGCTCTGGATCCAGCGGATCAATGCGGCGGTGCGGGCAGCGGATGCCGAGCTCAGCTATTCGCGCTTCATCAATGGGCTCGACCGGGCGGGGATCGAGGTCGACCGCAAGGTGCTGGCCGATCTCGCCGTGCGCGAGCCCGAGGCGTTCGACGCCATCGTCGCGCAGGCCAAGGCCGCGCTGGCCGACACCGCCGCCTGAGGAGGGCCACGAGATGAAGATCAAGAACTCGCTGCGCTCGCTCAAGCAGCGCCACCGCGACTGTCGCGTCGTCCGGCGCAAGGGTCGGGTCTACGTGATCAACAAAACCCAGAAAAAGTTCAAAGCCCGCCAGGGCTGACCCGCGCGCAGCACATCGCCGCCCGCGCGCCCTGCAAGGCTCGCCCCACCGGGCGGGCCTTCTTCATGCCTGCCCCATCGCACCGCGTAACCGCCCCAGACCGGCGGTGTCGGGCCGTGGGTGTCGGGCTGCGGGTGTCGGGCTGCGGGTGTCGGGCCGGGTCAAGGATCGCCGCCAGGCGACCGCAGAGCGGCGCGTCCTTGACGCGGTCCGACACCCGCCAAACGCTGGTCGAGAAGCCCTTGCGGCTTCTCTCAAGCCCATCTTCCCCTTCGCGGCCTGCCCGACGCCGCCCCGAGGCGCCCACGATAAAGCATCGTGGCGACCAGCCGCGATCCCGCAAGGTCGGAGGCGGGTTCAGGCCTCGCGCCGGCCCTCGCGGTCCAGCACGGCGACGGTCTCGTGGTACAGGCGTTCGGCGCGTGCGGGGGTGTCGGCCACGCACAGCATGCCCAGCTTGCCGTACTGCGACAGGGTGCCGATCAGGTGGAACACCACGCCCTCGAGGTTGGTGGTGTGAAAGTGCAGCCGGTTTTCGACCGCGATGTCCATCAGATCGGCCGGAGTCAGCCCGCGGTAATGCGGTGCCTGCAGCGTATCGGAGGCATAATAGAACAGCGGCTTGCCCGACGGGGCGCGGTAGATCGCCTTCGCTGCGTCGTAGTGCCCGTCCGTCAGATGCTCCAGCATCAGGAACGGATGCGTGGTCCCGCCCTTGCGCAGGTTGATCTCGACCGCGTAGTGGCGCCAGCCGCCCGGCGCCGCCGGCTCGGGCACCGAGATGAAGTCGATCCCGAAACGGCCGATCACGCCCTGGTCGCGCAGCGCCTCGGCCGCGCGCCAACCGGCGTCCTGGATCTCCAGCCGATAGGCCTCGTCGGCGGGGAAGCGGCAGCCCTCGAACACCTGGCCCGACACGCCGCCCGTCACCTGGTCGTGCGTCGAGACCGTGGCCAGCCGGCCCCTGGGGTCGACGCGATACTGCGCCGAGGGCGAGGTCTTGCCCTCACCCTCGACGAAGGCCTCCACCACGCCCCCCATCTCGGCGAACTTGGCCTCGAACGCCTCCCAGCCCAGACCGGGGGCCACAAAGTCCATACCGGCCAGCAGCCCGCGCACACAGGGCCGCAATGCTGCGGCGTCCTCTCCCTCGGGATAGTCGAAGATCGCGTTGCCCTCGCCCGAGAAGCCCTCGTTCAGCTTCACCACCGCGCGGCGCAGACCCGGGTCGCGGGCCTTCAGCGCCACCAGCGCCTCGGCCATCTGCTCGGCGTCGGCCAGATCCTCGACACCGTCGGCGATCGACAGGCCGGCGTCGCGGAAGATCCGGCGCGAGCCGCTCTTGGACCCCAGCGCCAACAGGTCCGGGTCGCAACCATAGATCGGCACGCCCAGGCGCAGCGCCAGGCGCCGCTCGGCGCACGAGACGTTGAAGCAGGTCAGGTGCGCCGTCTCGGGATCGGCGATCGAGGCGCGGATCCGCTCGATCAGCCGCGGCCGCTCCAGCACCTTGTCGACCAGCGCCCGGGGCGAGGCGTCGTGGCACGACAACAGCGTCAGCCGCTGCGCGGCGTGGTCGCGCGGCACCCCCGGCATCAGCGACAGGTAATAGTCGACGATGGCCGGCGGGATCGGCTCGCTGGTCAGGTACACGATGCGCGCCTGGGGCAGGCGCAGCAGCAGCAGGTGGCAAAGCAACCGCTGCTCGTAATGGATCACGCCGCTGATCTTGGCCAGCACTTCGGTGTCGAGCGTCAGGCTGGGCAGCACGATCACGGTGCGCGCGACTGCGTCGTTCTCGAAAACGGCGCTATAGCCGGTGGCAAACCGCTCCTGTAGCCGGCGAAAGGCCGCCGCCTCGTCGCCGGGCAACGGATCGAAACCGTGCCCTATCGGCTCGCCGTCGTCGGCCACGTTGCGCCGCCTCCCGCCAGGCCCGTCCGGGAAAGCGTAGCGGCAGGTCGGTCGAGAGGCCACATGCTGCGTGCACACCAAAGTGCCGGAACGGCGCGCCACCGGCCGCGCCCAAGGGGGCCACCCCGGCCGGCGATGCGGGACGGGCGATGCGCCATGGGCGATGCGCGACGGCGCTGCAACGTGCCGCCACCGCAGGGTCGAGCCCGGGGGCTAGTCGTAGGTCCGCACGTCGTCGATCACCTTGCCGTCGTTGGGCAGGCTGCCGGGGGCCACCAGCTCGACCGTGGCGCGCACCTTCAACAGATCGCGGGCCGTTTCGGCCAACGCGGCGGCCAGCGCTGCGTCCCGACTGGTCGCTTCGACGGCCAGCGCCAGGGTGTCCTGCTGTTCGGCCCGGCCGACGGTGGCGCGCGCCTTTCCGGCCTGGGGATGGCGGGCCAAGAGGGCGGCGATCTGCTCGGGCCGCACGAACATGCCACGCACTTTGGTGGTCTGGTCGGCGCGGCCCATCCAGCCTTTGATCCGCAGCCCCGTGCGACCACAGGGCGACGGCCCCTCCAGCACCGCCGACATGTCGCCCGTTGCAAAGCGCAGCAGCGGGTAGTCGGGGTTGAGCAGCGTGACAACGATCTCGCCGACCTCGCCGGCGGGCACAGGATCGCCGGTGCCGGGGCGCACGATCTCGAGGATCACACCCTCGTCCACGATCATGCCGGGGAGCGGCGCGCCCCGGTGCACGGTCTCGTAGGCCACGCTGCCGAGGTCGGCGGTGGCATAGCCCTGCACACAGGCGATCCCGGCTTCGGCATAGGCCGCGCGCAGACTGGGAAAGAGCGCCCCGCCCGACACCCACGCCTTGGTAAAGGCCAAGGTGGCACCGGTCTCGGCCGCCTTGTCGAGCAGCGTTTTGAGAAAGTCCGGGGTGCCGACATAGGCGGTGGCGCCCATGTGCGCGGCGGCGGCGACCTGCGCGTCGGACTGGCCCACGCCGCCCGGCATGACGACAGAGCCCAGCGCGCGGGCGCCGCTCTCCAACATGATCCCCGCGGGCACCAGATGATAACTAAAGCAGTTCAGCACCCGGTCGTCGGGGCCGATCCCGCCTGCGTGCAGCGCGCGGGCGGTGCGCCACCAGTCGGGCACGCTGACCATCCCAGGCTCGTAGATCGGGCCGGGCGACTGGAAGACATGGTCGAACCGCTCGGCCGGGAGGGTGGCGAGACCGCCGAAAGGGGGGGCGGCCTGCTGGCGCTCGACCAGGTCGGCCTTGCGCATCAGCGGCACGGCAGCCAGTGCCGCGCGGTCGGTCACCGTCGCCGCGTCGATACCGCCGAGTTGGGCGTCCAGGGCCGGCGCGGCGCTCCGCGCCTCGACCAACTGTGCGGCGAGCGCCGCGAACTGCGCCGCCTCGCGCTCGGCCGGGTCGCGGGTTTCCAGGGCGTCGAAATGGGCGGTCATAGTGTCCCCTCGCCGGTCGCCGTCGCGCCCTCAATAGCGCGGCGGTGGGGAGGGCGCGAGACTGGCCGTAGGCGATTTCAGGCGGGCGATTTCAGCCGTGCGATTTGGGGCGGGCGATTTCACGCGCTGCGATGTCAGGCGATGCGGTGCACGCACCTCGCGCAGTGCCCGGATCAGCCGAGCCAGCGCTTGCGGCGGCGGTAGCTGCGCACCTCGCGGAAGCTCTTGCGCTGCCCCTCGGCCATGCCGAGGTAGAACTCCTTGACGTCCGGGTTCTCGCGCAGCTCGGCGGCGGGGCCGTCCATCACCACGCGCCCGCTCTCCAGGATGTAGCCGTAGTGGGCGTAGCGCAGGGCCACGTTGGTGTTCTGTTCGGCCAGCAGGAACGACACGCCCTCGTTCTCGTTCACGGATTTGACGATCTCGAAGATCTGCTCGACCAGCTGGGGCGCCAGGCCCATCGACGGCTCGTCCAGCAGGATCGTCGTGGGCCGGCTCATCAGCGCGCGGCCGATCGCGGTCATCTGCTGCTCGCCGCCCGAGGTGTAGCCCGACTGGCTGCGCCGCCGCTCCTTGAGCCGCGGGAAATAGCTGTAGACCATCTCCAGGTCCTGCATCACCGCGCTGCGTCCGTCGCCCCGGGTGTAGGCGCCGGTCAGCAGGTTCTCCTCGACGGTGAGATGCTCGAAGCAGTGGCGGCCCTCCATCACCTGGATGACGCCGCGGCGCACCAGGTCCGAGGGGTTAAGGCCCGCCACAGGCTCGCCGCGGAACAGGATCTGGCCCTTGGTGACCTCGCCGCGCTCGGACTTCAGCAGGTTCGAGATCGCCTTGAGCGTGGTGGTCGTGCCCGCGCCGTTGCCGCCGAGGAGCGCGGTGATGCCGCCCTTGGGCACGCGCAGGCTGACGCCCTTCAGCACCAGGATGACGTGGTTATAGATGACCTCGATGTTGCTGACGTCGATCAGCGTCTGGGCGGCGCTGCCGTCCGCAGCGCGCTCGGCGGTGCGAGTGTCGAGCATCGCGTCTCTCCTCGGCGGCGCGGTGGCGTAGGGTTGCAGGCGGGGCGTTTAGGCCGCTTCCCGGGTCACTTCCCTGGTCGTTTCCTGGGCGGCTTCCTGGAAGGACGGCACGACCGCGGCTGCGGCAGCCTCGGTCTCGCGCGCCGCCTCGGCGCGCGCCATGCGGTCGCGACGGGCTTCCTCGGCGCTGCGACGCGCGACCATCCAGGCCCGCACGATCAGCGCGAAAGCCAACAGTTTGGCCAGGGCGAGCATGGTGCCGGCGTCCATGGCAGTCTCCTGTCATCGGGCGGGTCGACGGCACGCCGACCGGGAAAAGAGTTTAGTTCGGCCGCTCCCGGCAGCCGTTTCGAACCCGACACCGCGGGTCCTGGTCGACATCAGCTATGCCGGCCCGGCAGGGCGAGCGGCGACGTTAAAGACCGTCGATGGCGCCGGGCCGCAGGTTTGCAGCGGGCGACAAAGCCGCTCAGGCGCTGTCTTCCGAGGCGGTGAGGCCCGGCGCAGGCGGCACACCCGGCTGCTTGGTGTACTTGACCCGGTCGGGACCCTGGCCCTTGAGCGTCGCAACCATGTCGGCGCCGAACATGTTTTGGCAGGCCAGATAAGCCGGCACAACGAACATGCCGCACACCGCGAGAATACCCAGTTCCATCGTCTGATCCCCTCTCTGCACGTCACCGCGGCCGATCCACGGCGTTGTCCGGGGCGCCGTCAGACGCCCCGGCCGGTAGAGGTAGCCGCTATTGGCGCTCAGTTACAAGCACGCGGCGTCAGGTTGTTTTCCGCGGCATAGGCCGAGCTGTCCTCGGCGATCAGCGGGTCAACCACGCTGCGGTCGGCGGCGATGAAGTCCGTGATCAGGCTCCAGGTCCCGGCCTCGGCGTCCCACTGCTGGATCGCGCCCAGGCCCGGAGGGCCGTGGTTCTCGCAGGTTACCGTGAAGGTCGGCATGAAGCCCGGCATGCCAGCCGCCGCCAGCACCTCCTCGCTGATCTCCAGGTTCTCCATCCCGTCGCGCATCATCGCGGGCGTGATGTCGGCCACGCCGTGGATCTCCTGCGCCTTCAGCGCGGCCTTGTGGGCCAGCATCGCGGCCAGCAACCCGCGGTTATAGAGCACAGTGCCGTGCTGGTCGCCCGCACCCGCGGTCAGGCCCTTGTCCCAGACATGGGTCTTGAGATCGTCGTAGATCGGAAAGTCCGAGCCGACGCCGTGCATGGTGATGGCCTTGTAGCCGTCGGCCGCCGCACCGGTCGGCTTGACGTCGTTTTCGGACGCCGACCACCAGACGCCGATGAAGCGGTCCATCGGGTAGCGGATCGAGGCGGCTTCCTTGATCGCCACCTGGTTCATCACGCCCCAGCCCCACATCAGCACCCAGTCGGGGCGCTCGCGGCGCACCTGCAGCCAGGTCGCCTTCTGCTCTTGACCCGGGTGGTCGACCGGCAGCAGCAGCAGCTCGAAATCGTCACGCTCGGCCAGGATCTCCAGCGTGCGGATCGGCTCCTTGCCGTAAGCCGAGTTGTGGTAGACGAGCGCGATCTTCTTGCCCGACAGATCGTCCTCCTGGCTGGCCACGTACTTCATCATGATCGACGCGGCGTCCCAGTAGGTGCCGGGATAGTTGAACACCCACTCGAAGATCGTGCCGTTGGCGGCCGATGTGCGGCCATAGCCCATCGAGTGGATGGGGATACCGTCGGCCGACGCCTTGGGGATCAGCTGGTAGGTGATGCCGGTCGAGTACGGCTGATACACCAGCGCGCCTTCGCCCTTGGTCGACTCGTAGCACTCCACGCCCTTGGTCGTGTTGTACTCGGTCTCGCAGGGCAGCACGCGCGCCGGCACGCCGCCGATGCCGCCGTCCCGCTCGTTCACCATGGTGAAGTAGTCCATGTACCCATCGGCCAGCGGGATACCGTTCGGCGCATAGGGGCCGGTGCGATAGTCCAGCGAGGGGAAGACGAGATCCGCTGCCGCCGGTCCGGCCAGCAGGCCGGCCGCCGCCGCGGCGATCAGGCTGTTCCTAAAGGTCATGACATACCTCCCGTTTTGTTCGTTACTCGAGTCTTAGCGCGCGTGGTCAGTATGGGAAAGGCCAGGCACGCAGTCTCTCCTTGACCGTGCGCCACAGCGCCGCGATGCCGTGCGGCTCGGCGATCAAGAAGTAGATGATCAGTCCGCCCAGCAGCACCGGTTCGAGACTGTTGACCAGATCCGTGGGCCAGCCGAAGCCGGTGTAGCCGCCGATCGCAAAGACCGCCGAGAACACCACCGCCACCACCGTGCCGCCCCAGAAAGCCGCGGGGTCCGGGTTGGCGCCGAGCCGGGTCGCCAGCGGGCGGATCACAGCGCCGGCGATCGCGCCCAGCAAAAGGCCGAGCGCGATCCCGGCGGGGATCGCCAGCACCCATAGCTCGAAGCCCGACACCAGCAGGTTCTTCAGGAACACCGGCATCAGCACCAGGAACGCGGCACCCACATAGGAGCCGAAGATCGATCCCAGGCCCCCGATGATCACCATGAACAGGACCAGGAACGAGATCTCGATGGGGAACGCCTCGTTGCCGTCGGCAGCACCCTTCCAGATCGCAAAGTACAGCGCGCCCGCGATCCCGATGTAAAACGACGACACGGCAAAGGCCGAGAGCTTGGTCAGAAGCGGGTTCACGCCGATGATCTCGGCCGCGATGTCCATGTCCCGGATCGCCATCCACGACCGCCCGATACGGCCGCGCACCAGGTTGCGCGCGATCCAGCCGAACACGAACACAAAGGACAGACAGAAAAGATAGGTTGCCCACGCCTCGGTATTGGGGCCGGTCACCAGCACGCCCAGAAATTCGCGCTCGGGCGCGGTGATCTGCCCGGTGGCCGAGTAGTTGTAGAACCAGCCGAACTTGTTGAAGACCCAGAGCAGAAAGAATTGCGCGGCCAGCGTCGCGACGGCCAGGTAAAACCCCTTGATGCGCAGCGATGGCAGGCCGAACAGCACGCCCACCCCGGCTGCGACGACGCCCGACAGGATGATGACCACGGGCATCGGCATCGCCGGGAAGGCGGTCATCAGCTTGTAGCAGGCGTAGGCCCCGCAGGCCATGAAGGCCCCGGTGCCCAGTGAAACCAGCCCGCAATACCCGACCAGGATGTTGAGCCCCACCGCCGCCATGGCGAACACCAGGAACGGCAGCAGTACCGCGTTGGCCAGGTAATCCGTCGCGAAAATCGGCACCACCAGGAACGCGACCGCGATGACCACCCAGAAGCGCCAGAAATCGAAGGCGATGGGGAAAGTCGCCTGGTCCTCGGCATAAGATGTCTTGAACTCACCGGCCTCGCGATAGAACACGGGCGCACTCCTTCTTATATGCCGAGAAGACCGGCCCCACCGCGGCCGGCAGGCGGCACGGGAGGGGAACCGGTGGCAGAGCTCAAGCACGACACGGCCGAACCGGCACCTGTGGCCACGGCGGCAGCGTCCAACGCCCGCGTGATGCCCGACCCGGCCGAGCGGCCCGCGCCGCCGTCCAGGGTCTGGAATGGCGTGCTGGGCTTTGGCGTGCTGTCCGTGGCGCTGACCTTGGTGGTGGCAAGCGACACCTGGGCCGCGGCGTTGGCGCTGGGCGTCGGGGTGGTCGCGCTGGCGCTGTTGGGCGTGGCGCTGGGCATCGTGCTGGACGCCGCCCTGGACATCCTGATCCCGGTCTTCGGCGTGGGCCTGATCGCGGTCGCGGGGCTCGCGCTGCTGGGCGGGCTATACCCGGTGCTTGGGCTCGGCGCGCTGGTGATCGCGGTGGCCACGGTCGTGATCCTGTGGAACCTGCTGTTCTGACGCTGCACCCCGCGCGTCAGCGGCGCTTGTCCTTTTTCAGGTGTCGCTTGAGCTGATCGCGGGTGGCCGGCAACGCAGTCCTGTCCAGCGCCGACTGCAGCCGCTTGGGGTCTGCCGGCTTGCGCGCGGCGATCACGTAGCCGATTGCGGCATCCACCGGGTTCGCGCCCAGGGGGCGAAGCTGGCGGCAGAGATGCGCCAAGGCCGCCATCTCGCCCGTGCCCACCCGGACCTGTAGCGTGCGCGCCAGCACCAGCAGCGTGCGCACCCGGAACAGGAAACCGCCCATCATCGACCCCCACCATGCCGCCCTGCACCGCCACCTAGTGCCCCCGCACCGGTGCGTCGCCCTGCAAAAGGCGGCTGTGCCGTCGCGCGATGCGGGCGCGGGCCTTGGTGTCCCGATTGTCGCGGTTGGCCACGCTCACACCCGCTCGATGATCTTTTCGCCGAACAGGCCCTGGGGGCGGAACAGCAGGAACAGGAGCGCCAGCATGTAGGCAAACCAATTCTCGGTCGCACCGCCGATGGCGGGTCCCACGTAGACCTCGAACAGCTTCTCGCCGACGCCGATGATCAGCCCGCCGACGATGGCGCCGGGGATCGAGGTGAAGCCGCCCAGCATCAGCACCGGCAGCGCCTTGAGCGCGATCAGCGACAGCGAGAACTGCACGCCGAGCTTTGCGCCCCACATCACGCCGGCGACCAGCGCCACCAGACCCGCGACCGACCAGACGATCCACCAGATGGTCTCGAGCGAGATGCCGACCGAGAGCGCCGCCTGGTGATCGTCGGCCACCGCCCGCAGTGCGCGGCCCATCTTGGTGTACTGCGAGAACAGGGTCAGCGAGACGACCAGCACGATGGCGACGATGGCGGCCGCGATCTCGATCTTTTCGACAAACATGCCGGTGGCATCGATGATCGTGTCCGACGGACCGGTCGGCAGCCCGATGTCCAGCGCCTTGACGTTGGCGCCCCACATCATTTCGCCCACACCCTCCAACACGAAGGCCAGGCCGATGGTCGCCATAAACAGGATGATCGGGTCCTGGTTGACCAGTTGGCGCAGCACCACGCGCACGATCACCCAGGCCAGCCCCACCATCGCCGCCAGGGTCAGCACCAGCGCCAGCGCCGTGGGGATGCCGAAGTCGAAGCTCTGCGCCTCGATCCCGAACAGCCACGACCAGACGTGCGCAAACGGGATCTGCCCAGTCTGGAACCCGACCAGCGTGAGGGCCGCGAACAGCGCCAGGATACCTTGCGCAAAGTTGAAGATGCCCGACGACTTGAAGATTAGCACGAAGCCGAGCGCGACCAGCGAGTACATCACCCCCGCCAGCAGGCCGGAGATAATCACCTCGTAAAAGAAGATGTCACCCCACGTCGCCCGAAACACCAGCACCGGGTAGAGCACCAGCACGATCGGCACCAGCCGCGGGCCCAGCCGTTCGATGTACGGCGAGCCTTGGGGAAAGACGAACAGCGGCAACAGGATAGCCGCCACGACGCCAAGCTGGATCAGCGCCCCCTGCGGATCGTCGCCCAGGAGCATCAGGCTCTCGAGCGCGACATAACCCAGGAAGGCGACCAGCATGGCCAGGCCGATGGTGACGCCCTCGTGCTCCAGCGTATCGGCGATGGTCCGGCGCAGTGCTGCGATCATCGCGTCATCTCCCCTGCAGTGTGTCCGAACGCCGGGCGGGCCGGCCCGCGGTCTCAATCATGGCTGACGCCCAGGTAGGCGTCGATCACGGCCTGGTTGGTGCGCACCTCGTCGGGCGTGCCGTCGCCGATCTTGCGGCCATAGTCGAGCACCACCACGCGGTCGGCGATGTCCATCACCACGCCCATGTCATGCTCGATCAGCGCGATGGTCGTGCCAAACTCGTCGTTCACGTCCAGGATGAAGCGGCACATGTCCTCCTTCTCCTCGACGTTCATGCCGGCCATCGGCTCGTCCAGCAGCAGCAGCGACGGCTCGGCCGCCAGCGCACGACCCAGCTCGACGCGTTTTTGCAGGCCATAGGGCAGGCGCCCGACCGGGGTCTTGCGGATCGACTGGATCTCCAGAAAGTCGATGATGCGCTCGACCTTCTCGCGGTGCTCGCCTTCCTCGCGCTCGGCCGGGCCCTTCCACAGCGCCTGCCACAGGATGTTCTTGTGCATCTTGGTCAGACGGCCCGTCATGATGTTGTCGAGCGTCGTCATCCCCTTGAACAGCGCGATGTTCTGGAACGTGCGGGCGATGCCCTGCTTGGCGATCTGGTGCGGGCGCATCGGGCCGCGCTTGGCCCCGCGGAACCAGATCTCGCCCTCCTGCGGGTGATAGAACCCGTTGATGACGTTCAACATCGAGCTCTTGCCCGCGCCATTGGGGCCGATGATGGCGCGGATCTCGCCCTCGCGGATATCGAACGAGATGCCGCGGATCGCGATCACGCCGCCAAAGCGCAGCGTGATGTTGCGGATGTCCATGACCACCTCGCCCGTCGCGCGGGGGGTGATGCCGTGGGCCTCCTCCTGCGCGGCATAGTCCGCGTCGGTCGTGGCGGCCTCGGCGACGGGGGCATGGCTCATGGGAGGGCACCGTTGGGGTTCGGATGGATCGGGGCCGGCGGGCGCCATCCGCCGCCGGACAACGGCCGCGGGCACCGGGCCCGCGTCATTCGGCGGCCACCTTCTCGGGCGCCGCGGCGCCCGTCACGGGGAAGCGCTCCACATCGCGGATCCTGAGCGTGGCGGCCAGCTTGCCGATGCGGCCGTCCTCGTAGGTCACCTCGGTCTCGGTAAAGACCTCGTCCTTGCCGCCGTAGAGCGCGTTGACTAGGTCCTCGAACTTTTCGCCGATCGTCTTGCGGCGAACCTTGCGCGTGCGGGTCAGCTCGCCGTCGTCGGCGTCCAGCTCCTTGTGCAGCACCAGGAATCGGCTGATCTGGCAGTGGCCCAGCTTCGGATCGGCGGCCAGGCTCTCGTTGGTCTCGCGCACATGCTCGGCGATCATGTCGATCACCTTGGGGTGCTGGCTCAGCTCTTGATAGCTTGCATAGGAGATGTTGTTGCGCTCGGCCCAATTGCCCACCGAATTGAGATCGATGTTCAGAAAAGCCATGCAGGTATCGCGCTCGTGGCCAAACACCACAGCCTCAAGGATATTGGGGAAGAACTTGAGCTTGTTTTCGATGTACTTTGGCGCGAACAGCGCGCCGTTGTTCAGTTTGCCCACGTCCTTGGCGCGGTCCAGGATGCGCAGCTGCCCCGTGTCGGCGTCCAGGAACCCCGCATCGCCGGTGGCGACCCAGCCTTCGGGGTCCTTTGTCTCGGCCGTCTTGTCGGGGTCCTTGTAATACTCCTGAAACACGCCGGGCGAGCGGTAATAGACCTCGCCGCTGTCGCCGATCTTGATCTCGACGCCCGGCGTCGGCACGCCCACCGTCTCCAGCACCACGGCGTCGTCCGGGTGCTGGGTGATGAACACCGACGCCTCGGTCTGGCCGTAGAGCTGTTTGAGGTTGATGCCGATCGAGCGGTAGAAGTTGAACAGATCCGCACCGATCGCTTCGCCCGCTGTGTAGCCCACGCGGACCCGGCTCATGCCCAGCATGTTCTTCAGCGGACCGAACACCAGCATCTCGCCCAGGAACCGCTTGAACCGCTCGGTCCCGTTCGGCTGCTCGCCGCGCTTGGTCTCTTCGGCCAACTCGCGGGCGAAGCCGATGAAGTACTTGAAGATCTGCCGCTTGAGCCAGCCGGCGTCCTCCATCCGGATCATGACGGTGGTCAGCAGGTTCTCGAACACCCGCGGCGGCGCAAAGTAATAGGTCGGCCCAAGCTCGCGCAGGTCGTGCATCACCGTCTCGGCACTCTCGGGACAGGCCACGCACAGCCCGGTGGTATAGGCCTGACCCATCGAGAAGATGAAATCGCCGACCCAGGCCATGGGCAGGTAGGCGAGCATCGAGTCGGTCTCGACCAGCCCGTCGAACTCGGCCGCCGCGCGCGCGGTCATCAGGATGTTGGCGTGCGACAGCACCACGCCCTTGGGCCGCCCGGTGGTGCCCGACGTGTACAGCATCACCGCCGTGTCGCCGCCGCCCTGCCCGGCCACGATCTCGTCCAGACGCTTGCGCGCGGCGGCATCGGCCTCGCGGCCCATGCGCTGGACATCCTCGAGCGGATGCAGCGTGCTGTGGTCATAGTTCCGCAGGCCGCGCGGATCGAGATAGGCGAGGTGGCGCAGGTTGGGCAGCCGGTCGGCGATCGACAGCACCTTGTCGACCTGTTCCTGGTCCTCGGCCACCACCATGCGGGCTTCGGCGTGCTCCAGCACGTAGGCCATCTCCTCGGGCACCGAGTCCTGGTAGACCGGCACGGGCACGCCGCCTGCCATCTGGATCGCGACCATCGACCAGTAGAGATGCGGACGGTTTCGCCCGATCACTGTCACGCGCTCGCCCGGCTGCAGCCCCAGGGCCATCAGGCCCAGCGCGATGGCGGTCGTCTCCTCGTCGACCTGCACCCAGGTCCAGGACTGCCAGATCCCGAATTCCTTCTGACGGCTCGCCGGCAGCGTGCCGCGGTGCGCTGCGTTATGGCGCAACAGCTTGGGAAATGTGTCCGGCGTCTCAGCCGCAGCAGTGTCGAGCACTACGCATCCTCCCCCCGGTGCACGGTCTGTCGCCGCCGCTACCCTGTCGGATCCTTACTTTTGCGTTGTGCATAAGTTGGCGGCGCTCTGCAACGGTCAAGGCCGACGCCGCGCCAAGGGTCCCGAGACGGCACGCCCGCGCCTCGCACGACCGCCCGCCAGAACGCAAAACAGCCGCCCCCGTGGGGGACGGCTGCACGGTTGTGTCGCTGGGGCGGGCGACGCGGTCGCGCCGCCCCGGCGGTTCGGGCGTGCGGGATCAGCCCTCGATCGCGGCGGCCTTGCCGATTTCGATGGTGCGTGGGCGGAGCGCCTCGGGCACCTCGCGCTTGAGGTCGATGTGCAGCAGACCCAGGCTGAGGTCCGCGCCCACGACCCGGACGTGGTCGGCAAGCTGGAAGCGGCGCTCGAAGCCGCGCTCGGCGATGCCGCGGTGCAGGTAGGTGCGCGCCTGGTCAGCCTCGGTCGGCTGGCGCTTGGCGGTGACGGTCAGCACCTGGTCACGCACCTCGACACCGAGCTCGGCCTCGTGGAAACCGGCGACGGCTAGGCTGATGCGATAGGCATCCTCGCCCGTCTTCTCGATATTGTAGGGGGGGTAGCTGGGGGCCGCGCCATCGCCCGTCATCACCTGGTCCAGAAGCTGGGCCATCCGGTCGAAACCGACGGTCGAGCGATACAGCGGCGTCAAGTCGATCGTACGCATGCTCTCATATCCTCCATCGAAGCGATATGCGTTCGGGAACCCCGTGCACCGGGCGTTCCCACGTGATTGCAGGCCCTTAGCAGCGCCCGCAGCGGTGAATTGGGAAGCGGCGGGCCGGCTTTCAAGGCCCACGGCCCCCGCTTCGCCACCGCGGCTGCGGCGACGGGGCGGCCACGTCCGGCCGGCGCGCGCGGATCAGTCCAGCGCGTTCATCAGGGCAGGGATCTGGGCGCCCGCGCGCACGGCAAAGGCCAGGGCGCGCCGCGTCTCGCGGTCCTGGCCCTTGGCCGAGATCACCGCGACCACATGCGGCTGGCCGCCCACATCGGCGAACACCGGCGAGCCCGAGGCGCCGAAGGTCACGTCGCAGCCCAGCACCAGCACGTCGGCCCGCGCGCCCGAGATCGTGCAGCCCTCCTGCCGGGTCAGCGCGTGCGCGCGGTCCTGGCGATAGCTGATCAGCGTCATGTCCATGTCCTGACGGAGCGCGTTCGAGAAGCCGAAGGCCGGGGCCACATCGCCCGGGATCGGGCTGTCCAGCCGGATCAGCGCCAGATCGCTGCCGATCTGATCGAACGACAGCTCCGCGCCGTGGGCATAGCCCGGGTGCACCACCACCGAGGTGGCCTTGCGGTGCGCCACTTTGGTGCCGCGGCGCCAGCCGGCGACGAAATGGATGTTGCCGGGGGCGTGCACCGCGCCGGTGCGGTCGGAATAGAGGCAATGCGCCGCGGTCACCACCACATCGGGCGTGATCAGCGTGCCGGTGCACATGCTCTGCTCGCTCTGCGCGGCGATATTGACGCGGCCGACGCCCTTCCACGGCACATGCTCGGCCGCGGTCAGCATGCGGCGGCGGTCGAGTTCCAGGGCCGGCGCGGCAAACGGCAGCGCGACGGCGGCCACCAGGCAGAAGCCCACCGCCGCGATCATGGTCCGACGAATACCCATCTACCCCTCCGCTCTCCGCCCGCCCCACGCACCCCCCGGGCGCGGCGGCAGCCTCGATCCGTCTCGCGCCCAGCCCGGTCCGATGCACGCAGAGCGCCGGCGACAGGATGGCAGATGCCCGCGGCGGCGGCTTCGATCCGCCCCGCAACGATCTCGATCCGACACTCACCTTCCAGTGTGGCGAGCGTGCGGCACGCCGGACGCCGTGCCGTGGCGGGCCGGGCCGGGCCGCAGGGGATGGTTGTAGGTCTCGCGGGCGCTGCAGCAAAGCCGGGGCGCCTGGCCGGGGCACCTGGGACGGGGCGCCTGGGACGGGGCGCCTGTGACAGGGCGCCTGGGCCAGGGCGCCTGGGCCGGGGGCGCCGACCCGCATGCGCTCAGAACGGCAGCCGCTCGCGGTCGCGCCAGTCGCGCAGCAGGGTGCGGGCCGAGGGCAGGCCCGCGGCGGCCGCCTCGTCGATGATCCCGCGCACCTCGGCCAACGAGACCGAGCGGAGCGCGCGTTTCACGGGGCCGATCGACGCCGGGCGCATCGACAGCGCGCGGAACCCGATGGCGGCCAGCGCCACAGCCTCGATCGGCCGGCCCGCCGCCTCGCCGCAATAACTGACCGGCGTGCCGGCGGCGGTGCAGCGGCGCGCGACCTCGCGCAGCATGCGCAGCGCAGTGTGGTTCAGCAGATCGTAGCGCCGGCGCACCCGTTCGTTCTCGCGGTCCGCGGCGAAGAAGAACTGGAGCAGGTCGTTGCCGCCGACCGAGACGAAATCCGCCTCGGCAAACAGCCGCTCGCCGGCGAAGATCAGGCTGGGCGTCTCGAGCATCAGGCCGAGCGCCAGGCTCGCCGGCCGCTCGACCCCGCGCCCGACCAGACGCTCGACCTCGGCCAGCACCATCTCGCGCGCGGCATAGAATTCCCACGCCTCGGTCACCATCGGGAACATGATCGACAGCGGGCGGCCTCGCGCGCCGCGGATCAGCGCCTGGATCTGCATGCGAAACAGCAGCGGCCGGTCCAGCGCGACGCGCATCGCCCGCCAGCCCAGCGCCGGGTTAGGCTCCTCGACCCGCTTGGCGTAGGGCAGGATCTTGTCCGACCCGATGTCCAGCGTGCGGAACACCACCGGGCGCCCCTTGGCCGCGGTCAGCACCCGGTCGTACAGCGCCGACTGGATCTCGCGCCCCGGCAAGCTGCCGCGGATCATGAATTGCAGCTCGGTGCGGAACAGGCCAACGCCCTCGGCCCCCGACTGCTCCAGCGAGGGCAGATCGGCCAGGATCCCGGCGTTCATGCTGAGCGCCACGGTCTGTCCGTCGCGGGTCTGCGCGGGCTCGCCGGCGAGGCTGCGATAGAGCACCCGATTCTGCTTTTCGAGCGCGAT
This sequence comes from Pseudomonadota bacterium, assembly GCA_039026175.1. Classification (GTDB taxonomy): domain Bacteria; phylum Pseudomonadota; class Alphaproteobacteria; order Rhodobacterales; family Rhodobacteraceae; genus Thermohalobaculum. The sequence goes on along the minus strand of JBCCMW010000005.1, from coordinate 9,740 downwards.
CTTCTCGCGGAAGGCGCCCAGGACCGAGTTTTCGGGCCGCAGGTGCACGCGCCCCTGCTGGCCGTCCACCACCAGCCGGTCGGCGGGGTTGGCGTCGCGGGTCACCCGCTCGCAGCCCACCAGCATGGGGATGTCGATGGCGCGGGCTACGATGGCCGCGTGGCTCGAGACCGAGCCCTCCTCCAGCACCACGCCGCGGATGCGCCCGGCGTGGTCCAGCAGGTCGCCGGGGCCGATGTTGCGCGCGACCAGAATGGCGTCTTCGGGCAGTTCGGCCGAGCCGTCGTCACCCACCAGGTGGCGCAGCAGCCGGTTGGCCAAGTCGTCCAGATCGTGCAGCCGCTCGCGCAGGTATGGGTCGCTGACCCGCTCCATCCGCGCGCGGACCATGGTCTGCACCTTCTCGACCGCGACCTCGGCGGCCAGACCGCCCTCGATCGCCTCGTCCAGCCGGCGCATCCAGCCCTTGTCGCGGGCAAACATGCGGTACGCCTCGAAGATGTCGCGCTGTTCGCTGTCGGCGCTCAGCCGCTCGGACGCGACCATGCGGTCGATGTCTTCGCGCATCGCCGAAACCGCCTCGGCCAGGCGCGCGCGTTCGGTCTCGATATCGTCGGCGATGGGATCGAACACGACGAGCCGCGGCTCGTGCAGGTGGACGACCCCCTCGACGATGCCCTCGCAGGCGGGCGACCCCTCGATCATCAGCGGGCCCTTGCGCCGGCCGGGGCCGGTGGCGATGCCGTCCGTCACCAGGAAGGCGCCGGCCTCGGCCATCTCGGCGATCACCATGGCGACCACTTCCAGCGCCTCGACCTCGTCCTCGGTATAGCGCCGGGCGGTGGCGTTCTGGACGACCAGCACGCCCATCACTTCGCCCAGCCGCTGGATCGGCACGCCCACGAACGAGCGATAGATCTCCTCGCCCGTCTCGGGCAGGTAGCGAAACCCCGGCGCGTTCTGCGCATCGTCGGTGGCAAAGGGCTGGGCGCTGGCCGCGATCCGCCCGACCAGACCCTGGCCCACGCGCAGCCGCGCGGCGTGCACCGCCTCGGCCCGCAACCCCTCGGTCGCGCAGAGCTCGAGCGTGCGCTCGTCGCGCTTGAGGTAAATCGAGCAGACCTCGGCAACCATGTTCGACGCGACCAGGCCCACGACCTTGTCCAGCCGCTGCTGGCCGTCGCCCGGGCGCGCCATGACGGCACGCAGCGAGCGGAGGAGCGCGCGAGAGCCGCCCTTCTCGGTCGTCCGGTGCCACTCGGTCATGGGGGTCTCCCGCCCAGTTGTCTGACGGTCGCGACACGACCGACTGTAAGCCCCATTTTCCTATCCTCAACCGTCCGGGCGCCGGCGTCCATCGCCTTCGGCCCCGACGGTGCCTCGACGGTGCCCCGACGATGCCCCGATGGCGCCCCTACGGTGCGCCCGACAGCACCCTCGCCGGCGCCGCCCACAGCAGCCCCCAACGGCGGCCTGCCCTCCGCGCGCGCCACGCGGGGGCGGTAGCCGAAGCGGCCTTGGTGGCTGGGGGTGGCTGGCGACGCGGGCTGGCCCGGTCAGGGGCCGCCACAGCCGGCTGCGCTGCCGCAAAGGGTCCCTTCAGACCGCCGCCAGGCCAAACGCCTCGTGCAGCGCGCGGACCGCCAGCTCCATGTATTTGCGGTCGATCAGCACCGAAACCTTAATCTCGCTGGTCGTGATCACTTTGATATTCACGTTCTCGGCCGCCAGGGCAGCGAACATCTTTTGCGCGACGCCCGCGTGGCTGCGCATGCCGATGCCGACGACCGAGACCTTGGCCACCCCATCGTCGATCAGCCGCTCCTGGTGGCCGATGTCCGTCGCCGCGCCGTCCAGCGCCGCGCGCGCCTTGTCGATCTCGCCCAGCGCGCAGCTGAACGTCATGTCGGTCATGCCGTCGCTGCCGACGTTCTGGACGATCATGTCCACGTTGACGCCCGCCGCGCTCAACGGGCCGAAGATCGACGCTGCCACGCCCGGGCGGTCGGGCACCTTGACCAGCGTCACTTTCGCCTCGTCGCGGGAATAGGCGATGCCGGAGACGACGTTCTGCTCCACGAGTTCCTCCTCCCGGCAGACCAGGGTGCCCGGCGCGTCGGAGAACGACGAGCGCACCATCAGCCGGACGTTGTAGCGCATGGCGAGCTCGACCTAGCGGGTCTGCAGCACCTTGGCGCCCAGCGAGGCGAGCTCGAGCATCTCCTCGTAGCCCACCCGCTCCATCTTGCGCGCGCTGGGTTCGATGCGCGGGTCGGTGGTATAGACGCCGTCGACATCGGTGTAGATGTAGCAGCGCTCTGCCCTCAGCGCCGCTGCCAGCGCGACGGCCGAGGTGTCCGAGCCGCCGCGGCCCAGCGTGGCGATGCGTCCGTCGGGCCCAAGCCCCTGGAAGCCCGCGACGACAGCGTGCAGCCCCTCGCGGAACTTTTGGCGCAGCCGGTCGGTCTCGATCGCCTCGATCCGCGCGGCGCCGTGGGCGGCCGAGGTGCGGATCGGGATCTGCCAGCCCTGCCAGGACCGTGCGGAGACGCCCCGCTCCTGCAGCGCCAGCGCCATCAAGCCCGAGGTCACCTGCTCGCCGGCCGCCACGACGGCGTCGTACTCGCGCGCATCGTAGAGGCCATAGCCGTTTTCGCCCTCGCCCCGGGCGGCGTCAGCGACGAAACCCACCAGCTTGTTGGTCTCGCCCGCCATGGCCGAGACGACGACGGCGACATGGTAGCCGGCCGCGACCTCGGCGGCCACGCGCCGGGCAGCGACACGGATGCGGGTCATGTCGGCGACCGAGGTGCCGCCGAACTTCATCACCAGCCGTGGCGCCAGGTCCTGCGGCGCACCCTCGCTCGGCGGCGTGAAGGGGGTGGTGTCGTCGGTGGTCACGGTCGCATCCTCGGGCCGGGCGCGGCAGGCCAGCGTGCCGAGCGCCCCCCGCGGGCGCCGCTATAGGCCCCCGCTGCCGGAGGGACAAGGCTGCCGGCGCACGGGCATGGGATCGAACCGGATGCAGCCTGAAACGGGATCGCCGCGGCGTGCGCTGGGCGAAGGCTCAAGCGTCGTGCTTGTTCCACCACGGCATCGGGACGACCGGGATATCGTCCTCGACCAGCGCCTTCGCCTCTGCGCCCGTCGCCTCGCCGATGATCGGTCGGGCGGGGGCCTCGCCTTGGTGGATCGCCCGCGCCTCCTCGGCGAAGCTGCGGCCCACATCATCGGACATCGCGGCGATCTTGGCGCGCAGGGCGGCGAGATCGCGTCCGCGGACGCCGCGGACCCGCCCGGCGCCGGGGCCTGGGCTGGGGCCTGGGCTGGGGCTGGGGCCGTCTGCCGGCGCCGGCACGGCGGGATTGGCCGGTGCCTCGACCGGCGGGGTTGCGGGCGGCGCGCCGCGGTCGCTGCGCGCAACGGCAGGTGCCATAGGCGCCTTGCGCACCGCCGTCGTGCCGCAGACAGCGCAGGTGATCGCACCCTTTGCGGCAAGATCGTCGAAGGTCGCGCTGTTGCGGAACCAGCCGTCGAAACGGTGCCCGGCCTCGCAAACCAGAGTGTAGCAGATCATGCCTCGCTCCCAGCCCCGGCAGCACCGTGCGCGTCGTCCGCTCAGACTAGGCCGCATGGCTTAACCAAAACCCACGCCGGACCGACGCAGGGTCCGGTCGCGTCCAGAACAGGTGTGATGAGAGATGGTGCATGGCCAGGGAAATGTCACGCGTGCGCTTTTTTGGCGGCGCGCAACGCGATGCGGCGGCTGGCCACGGCGTGCCGCGCATCGTGATCCCTCGCCCCTCCCTAACCCGTCCGTGACGTCGACACAGGCGACATCGGCCGTGCTAGACAGGCGATCCGGAACGGCGTCCGCCACACGGGTGGGAAGACGGGACTTGGGAACACTGGACCAAGGCCGGGGCCGCGTGTCGCGTGGGTGCGCCAGGGTGCAGCGCGCTCCGGCAGCCCCGGCAGCGAGGGGAGGGGCGGCGCCATGTCGATGCCCGTGGTTTGGAACGTCATCATCCCCGGGATCACCGCCAGCGCCGCCGCGACGCTGGTGCTGCAGATCACCGGCGACGCCACCGTCGCCACCGTCGCCGCGGGCGTGGGCGCCGTCGCCGGCACGCTGCTGCAGGATCGAGACGACACCCAGTACCTGAAGGCGCATCGCGCGAGCCTGACGCGCAAATCCAGCGAGACGGCCAGGCGGCCAGCATCCGCCGCGGCACAGGTTCCGGACAGCGAAGACATGCCGCCCGGTCTGGGCCGCGCGCTGCTCGAGACCCTGCCAATCGGCATTCTGCTGATCTCGACCGGGCGATCGGTGCTGTACATCAATGCCCATGCGCGCGGCATTTTCGGCCGGGTCGGCGCGACCAGCATGCCGCTGGAGGCACTGCGCGCGCCGCGGCTGCAGGAGCTGGTCGACGAAGTGCGCCAAACCCGCGGCCCGGCGGTCGTGGAGTTCACGCTGCAGCGCGGGCCGACGCTGCACCTGGCCGCCCACGCCGTGGCCCTGGCCGAGACGCTGGGCGTCGACACCGGTGCGGACGCGCCCGACGTGCTGGTCGCGTTGGAGGACCGCACGCAGAGCCAGCAGACCGACGAGCTGCACCGCGACTTCGTCGCAAACGCCAGCCACGAGCTGAAGACGCCGCTGGCGACCGTCTCGGCGCTGACCGAGACCCTGCTGGGCCACGGGCGCGAGGACACGGCGGCACAGGCGCGCTTTCTGCCGATGATCGCCGAACAGACCGAGCGGATGAAGAACCTGATCGAGGATCTGCTGTCGCTGAACCGCATCGAGCTGAACGAGCGGCGCCGGCCGAGCGAGCCGCAGCCGGTGGCCCGCATCGTGTGGGAGGTGGCCGAAACGCTGCGTCCGATCGCCGAGACCCAGGGCAGCCGCATCGTGTGCCCCGCGCCGCAGATCGACGCCGCCGCGCCGGGCCCGTTGGTGGCCGGCACGCGCGAGGAGCTGGCCCAGGTGTTCGTGAACCTGATCGAGAATGCCCTGCGCTACGGTCGCCGGCCGGAGCCCGCGTCGCCGGACCAGGACCCCCGGCAGGTCGCCGACGACGCGGGCAATGGCGGACTGGCGGCGCGCGGTGCCGCCGCGCAGGGCTGCGAGGTACGGGTGCTGGTGCTGAGCGGCACCGGCCCGCGGCGCGGCATGGTCGGCATCGCGGTCGAGGACGACGGCCCCGGCATCGCGCGCGAGCACCTGCCCCGGCTGACCGAGCGGTTTTATCGCGTGTCGGTCGCCCGCTCGCGCGAGAGCGGCGGGACCGGGCTCGGCCTTGCCATCGTCAAGCACATCCTGAACCGCCACCGCGGTCAGCTAGAGATTGAATCGACCCCTGGCGCCGGCAGCCGCTTTACCGTATGGCTCCCGCAGCTGGATGATCGAGGCCAGGACGGGCCATTAGTTGACGCCTTTCCAAACCTTGCTTGAAGTGAAAATGCGCACCCGACGGCTTATTTCACGGTCATGCTAAGGTGTCACATAATTGCCTCAAAGTCAATTTTCGGCAAAATGTCGTAAAACTGTTATAGTCTTCTATTACTTCAGCGCGCGCAAGCAAGAGCGGAACACTGGTTTTCGCATCAAAAAACCCAGGAGAGAGTACTTTGCGCAAGCTGTACTGTGCTGGCATCGCGGCGCTGGCCGTTGCCGGGATGACCACGACCGCCGCCGCGCGCGACCAGATTCGCATCGTCGGCTCGTCGACTGTCTTCCCCTTCGCCACCGCCGTGGCCGAGAATTTCGGCATTGCCTCGCCCTTCCAGTCGCCCGTCGTCGAGTCGACCGGGTCGGGCGGTGGGATCAAGCTGTTTTGCGGTGGCGTGGGCACCGAGCACCCCGACATCACCAACGCCTCGCGCCGCATGAAGCCGACCGAGTTCGACCTGTGTCAGTCGAACGGCGTGACCGACATCACCGAGGTGTTCGTCGGCTACGACGGCATCGTCGTCGCGAACGAGCGTTCGGGCCCCGACTTTGCCCTGACACGCGAGCATCTGTGCAAGGCGCTGGTTGCCGGCGCCATGGACCCCGCCCCGGCCATGTGGTCGGATGTCGACCCGTCGCTGCCCGCGATCGCGATCGAGGTGCTGGGCCCGCCCCCCTCGTCGGGCACCCGTGACGCGTTCGAGGAACTGGCACTGGAAGAGGGGTGCGAGGACGCGGGGCTGGAGATCGACATCGAGGTCCGCACGGACGTCTATGTCGACGCCGGCGAGAACGACAACCTGATCGTGCAAAAGCTGCAGGAGAACCCGGACGCCGTCGGCGTGTTCGGCTATTCGTTCCTGGAAGAGAACGCCTCGACCATCAAGGGCGCCACGGTCGGCGGCATCGTGCCGACGTTCGACAACATCCTGACCGGCGACTATGCGCTGTCGCGCACGATGTACTTCTACGTCAAAAACCAGCACGTGGGCGTCGTCCCGGGCATAATGGAGTATGTGGCCGAGTTCGTGTCCGAAGATGCCTCGGGCGAGTTCGGCTATCTGGCCGAGCGCGGCCTGATCCCGCTGGCGGGCGAGATGCACACCGACAACGCCACACAGGCGATGGCGCAGCAGAAGCTGACCAAATCGACGCTGGAATAGCGAACCCTACGGCGTGACGGTCTGGTCGCGGTGCGCCGCGGCCGGCCGTTCACCGCAGGCTTGCGGGCTGGCGCCACGGCGCCGGCCCGACCCAGGGATCTCATCCCAGGGCGATTGTTCCAGAGTGCTTATCCCGGACATCCAGACGACGAGGTCGGCGCCGGATGCGCCGGGCGCTGGGGACGGCCGACCCCCAAACGCCAATAGGCCCGCTACGGAGAGGCTTGCATGCTGCCGTTGATCCTGTTGGCGATCGTCTTGCTGTCCCTGATCGCCTATGTACAGTGCCGCCAACGCGCCGTGGCCGTGGCCGACGGACGGCTCGCACGGCTGCACTCGCGGCCCAGCTATCACGGCCTTTACAGCCTGCTCTGGGTCCTAATGGCAGGCATTGGCGTTTTTGCCACCGTCAACATCGGGCTGTCCAACCTGTTCAACGGCTTTCTGGTCGCCGAGATCCGGGCGGCGCTGCCCGATGCAGAACCCATCGAGCAGGCGCTGGTGCTGTCGGATGCGATCAAGCTTGCCGCCGGCCGGGTGGCATCGGCGGACGATGCGCTGCGCCGCGCGGTGGCCGAGAGCGTCAGCACCTACACCCTGTGGCGCGAAGTCCTGGTCGGTGTCCTGGGCCTGCTCGCAGCCAGCGCCGCGTTCTGGCTGACCTTCAAGACAGTGTCGTTGGGCTTCCGGGCGCGCAACCGGTCCGAGCGGATCCTGCGCAGCGCGCTGTGGATCGCCGCCGGCATCGCAATCCTCACGACCATCGGCATCGTCCTGTCGCTGATCGGCGAGACGCTGGTGTTCTTCAGCCGGATCGGCTGGGAGGTCGACGCCTTCCTGTTCGGCACGAACTGGTCGCCGCTGGCGGGCGTGTCCGCCGGCGCGCTGGAGCCCGACAAGGTCGGGGCCGTGCCGCTGTTCGTCGGTACGCTGACCATCACCGTCATCGCGATGCTGGTGGCGGTGCCCATCGGCCTGTTCGCCGCGATCTACCTGGCCGACTTTGCATCCAAACGGACCCGGAGCTGGGCCAAGCCGCTGTTGGAGATCCTCGCGGGCGTGCCGACGGTCGTCTACGGCTACTTCGCCGCGATCACCGTGGCGCCGGCGCTGCGCGATGCGGGGGCCTACTTCGGGCTTGGCATCGCTTCCGAAAGCGCGCTGGCCGCGGGTGTCGTGATGGGGATCATGATCATCCCCTTTATCTCGTCCCTGTCCGACGACGTGATCAATGCGGTGCCGCAGTCGCTGCGCGACGGGTCCTACGGTCTAGGCGCCACCAAGGCCGAGACGGTGCGACGGGTGGTCCTGCCAGCCGCGCTGCCGGGCATCGTGTCGGCGGTGCTGCTCGGCACTTCGCGCGCCATCGGCGAGACGATGATCGTGGTGATGGCGGCGGGGCAAAGCGGCAACCTGCCCGACGCCGAGGAGTTCTATCGCCTGCCGATCGAGGCGCTGACCACCGTCACCGTGCAGATCGTCATGCTGATCACCGGCGACACCGAGGCCGACGTGGCCGCAGCACCCGCCTTTACCCTGGGCTTCACGCTGTTCTGCGTGACGCTCGTTCTCAACGTGGTCGCGCTGCGCGTCGTGCGCCGCTACCGCGAGATGTACGACTGAGCGCAGGGAGCCCGCGGCGGTGGCCAACATCGATTGCACCGAGCTTTCGGCCAAGCACACTTCGGTCGAGACAAAACGGCGGCTGCGCTCGCGCTATTGGGCGCAGCTGCGGTTGCAGGCCTACGGGATCACAGCAATCGGGTTCGCAGCCCTGGCGCTGGTGATCCTGATGTCCACGATCGTCAGCAAGACCACGTCGGTGGTCTACGAATACTATGTCACCCTGGACGCGCAGATCGAGGTGTCCGACAGCGAGCGCGCGCGGCTGGAAGACCCCCGCCCCGAGATCCGCGCACAGCTGCGCCGATCGATGCTGGCCGCGCTGACCGATGCGGTGCCGGGCGAGGTGAGCCGCAGCGAGAGCCGCGCGCTTTCGGGCCTGGTTTCGACAAGTGCCGCGCTCGAACTCGGCGACGTGGTCAAGGCGGACACGGGCCTGATCGGTCAGACCGTGACGTTCGACGCGCTGCTGGACGACAACACCCAACTCTACCTCAAGGGTCGCTACGGCAAGCTCACGGAAATCCGCTCGAGCGGCACGATGACCGTCACCCCGGTCGAGGGCCAGCAGGGCATGGTCCAGGCCACCATGGGCGTCGCCGCGCTCAGCGAGATCTTCGTGGCGCTGCGTGCGCGGCGGTCGGCAGAGGCGGTGCGTGCCCGGACCGAACAGGCGCGCCAGCAGAACGCCATCGACGTGACGCTGGAGCGGCTGGCCGACGCCCAGGACGCCGGCGACACCGCGGCGGTCGAGCAGCTTGAGGCGGACCTGCAGCGCTACACCGCCGACCGCGACCGGGCCCAGCAGCTGGCCGACGCGCTGCGCCGCATGGCGACGGTGCGCCGCGAGGTGACCTTCGAGATGGGCGCCGAGGACCCGTCGCTGCTGATCCAGGTGGGCGGCGGCTGGATCAAGGCCACCGAGGTCGCACGCGAGCGGCTGGTCGGCGAAATCTACGAGGCGGTGGACGGCGACAGCTTTGCCGAGGGCACGTGGCAGGCCTTCATGATCGAACGGCCCGAGCGGCAGCGCCCCATCAGCGACCGACAGATCGTCTGGCTGACCGGCTGGCAGGAGCGCGGGCTGATCGGCGAAAAGCTCAACACGCGCCTGCTTGGCAGTTCCGACAGCGCCTCGGCCGAACTGGCGGGGATCTGGGGCGCGGTCGTCGGCTCGTTCTGGACGATGGTCGTAACCTTCGCGCTGGCCTTCCCACTGGGCGTGATGGCGTCGATCTATCTGGAGGAGTTCGCGCCCAAGAACCGTCTGACGGACCTGATCGAGGTGAACATCAACAACCTGGCCGCGGTGCCGTCCATCGTCTTTGGTATTCTGGGTCTGGCCGTCTTCATCCAGTTCATGCACCTGCCGCAATCCGCGCCGCTCGTAGGCGGGCTGGTGCTGACGCTGATGACGCTGCCCACCATCATCATCGCTACGCGCGCCTCGCTGAAATCGGTGCCGCCGTCGATCCGCGATGCCGCACTGGGCGTCG